>DASUZN010000026.1:0-5554 GCA_036376855.1 Gaiella sp.
GCGGGCATCCTCTCGGTCGTCGCCTACGCGCTCGTGCTGGCCGCGCTCGTGCGGGCGTCCGCGGCGTCGGTCGCGTCCGTCCGCGAGACGAGCGTGCTCATCGCCGCGTTCCTCGCCGCGCCGCTCGCGGGCGAGCGCGTCGGCCCGGGCCGTCTCTCCGGCGCGGCGCTCGTCGTCGTCGGCGTCGCCCTGATCGCGGCGGGCTAGCTGCTTTCGCCGACCAGGTCCTGCGCGTACGCGGCAAGCGAGCGCTGGTAGCGCGGGAGGTGCGGCGCGAGCGCGGTGAGCGCGTGCGACACGGCCTCCGGGCAGCGACCGACATCCGTCAGCGCAAGGGCCAGAAACGCGCGGACCGCGTCGTCGAGCTCGTCCGAGCCGGCGGTGAGCTCGTCGGTGAGGAGCGCCACGCTTTCGCCGGCTCGCCCCAGGTTCCGGAGCGAGCTGGCGAGCTGGATCACGGCGCGACGCCTCCGCTCCGGTCCGAGCCCGCGGGCGAGCGCGTCGCGATAGAGCGGCACGGCGAGCTCGGGAGCGGCGGTGGAGTCGAAGACGCACGCCCGTTCGAAGCTGGCCTCCGCGCTCCCGTCGGGCAGCTCCGCGGCGAGCGCCTCGATCAGCTCCCGGTTCTCGTCGTCCGTCCGCGTGTCGAACGTCGCCCAGGCTCCGGCAACGCGCTGCTCCCAGTCGACGTCCGCCATCTCAGCTCCCCTGTGCGGTCCCGGTCGCGGCGGCGACAGGGTGCCGGTACCAGTGGGCAGCCGAGGGCTCGAGGGGCGTCACGCCCGCGATCAGGTCGGCAGCCTTCTCCGCCAGCATCATCGTCGGCGCGTAGAGGTTCGCGTTCGTGATCGACGGCATCACCGACGCGTCGACGACGCGCAGGCCGTCGAGGCCGTGGACGCGCATCGTGGCCGGGTCGACGACCGCCAGCTCGTCGACTCCCATGCGGCACGAGCAGGACGGGTGGAGCGCCGTCTCGGCGTCGCGCGCGACCCAGTCGAGGATCTCCTCGTCGGTGGAGACCTCGGGGCCGGGCGAGAGCTCCCCGCCGTCGAAGGGCGCGAAGGCGGCCTGCCCCAGGATCGACCGTGCGCAGCGGATCGCCTCGGGCCACTCGCGCCGGTCCTGCTCGGTCGAGAGGTAGTTGAACCGCAGCGCCGGCTTGGCGCGCGGGTCCGCCGACGTGATCTTCACCGAGCCGAGTGCGTCCGAGAACATCGGCCCGACGTGCACCTGGTAGCCGTGGCCGCCGGCGGGCTGCGTGCCGTCGTAGCGGATCGCGAGCGGTAGGAAGTGGAACATCAGGTTCGGGTGCGTCACCTCGTCGTTGGAGCGCACGAAGCCCCCGCCCTCGAAATGATTCGTCGCCCCGGGACCGGAGCGGAAGACCAGCCAGCGGAAGCCCACCCACGGCCGGTTGCGCCACTTCATCGCCGGCGCGACCGACACCGGCTGCGTCGACGCGTGCTGGACGTAGACCTCGAGATGGTCCTGCAGGTTCTCACCGACACCGAGGAGGTCGTGGACAACGTCCACGCCGACCGCGTGCAGCTCGTCCGCGTTGCCGACACCCGACAGCTGGAGCAGCTGCGGTGAGTTGATTGCGCCGCCGCCGAGAACCACCTCACCGGCCCGGACGACCTCCGTTCTGCCCCGGTGCACGACCTCGACCCCGACCGCCCGCGCGCCTTCGAAGACGATGCGCGTTACGAGCGCGCGGGTCCGAACCTCGAGGTTGGGCCGCCGTCGCACCGGATGCAGGTAGGCCCGCGCGGCGCTGAGGCGCCGGCCGCGGCTGATGTTCCGGTCGAAGGGCGCGAAGCCCTCTTGCCGCCCGCCGTTGACGTCCGAGGTCAGCGTGTAGCCCGCCTGTTGCACGGCCTCGAAGAAGGCCCGGAAGAGAGGGCTGGACGCGGGACCGCGCTCCACGACGAGCGGCCCCTCTCCCCCGCGCCACTCGTCGGCACCTGCCACGCACGTCTCCATCCGCCTGAAGTACGGCAGGCAGTGCGCGTAGTCCCAGCGCTCGAGGCCGGGCCGGGCGGCCCACCGCTCGAAGTCCATCGGGTTCCCGCGCTGGAAGATCATCCCGTTGATCGACGACGACCCGCCGAGCAGCTTCCCGCGCGCGTGGTAGATCCGCCGGCCGTTCATGAACGGCTCGGGCTCCGACTCGTAGCCCCAGTCGTAGCGGCGGTTCCCGATCGGGAACGAGAGCGCCGCGGGCATGTGCACGTAGACGTCCCACCACGCATCCGGCCGGCCCGCCTCGAGGACGAGAACACGCGTCGAGGGGTCGGCGGAGAGCCGGTTCGCGAGCACGCAGCCCGCCGAGCCGCCGCCGACGATCACGACGTCATACGTCGTCACGCCGCCGGTTCGAGGCGCCGCTGCCGCCAGGCCTCGGTGTCCTCGAGGTCGTTGAACGTGAACACGTGGAACCCGCCGACCTTCTCGCCGGCGAGCACCTCGCCGAGACCGTCGATCAGCCTGTCGGGGTCGAAGCCGCGGAAGAAGCGCCCGGCGAAGCTGCCGTTCTTTCGGAGGAAGCGCATCGAGTCGCCGATCCCGATGCGTGCCGAGACGCGCACCAGCTTCGCGCGAGACACGGCGCCGGGGATGCCGACGTGGATGGGGAGTCGCGTCCCGCGCGCCCAGACGGCATCGATCCACTGCGCGGTCACCGCCGGATCGAAGCAGACCTGGCTCACGATGTAGGTCGCATGCCGCGCCTTCTCGAACATCGCCGCGATCGTCGTCGCGTCGTCGATCAAGGGGTGGCTCTCGGGGTAGCCGGTGATCCCGACCTCGGCGAACGGGCGTCCCACCTGATCGAGTGCCTCGAGCAGGTCGATCGCGCCATGGAAGCTCCCGCGTGGCACCTCGGCGTCGCCCGCGACGACGAAGACGTCGCGCACGCCGTCGGTCTGGAGCCGCTCCGCGATCTCCGCGACCTCCCCCGCGCCGGAGACCAGCCGGGCCGAGAGATGCGGCACCACGGTGTACCCGTGTCGCGCAAGCACGCCCGCGAGGGCCAGCGTCGGCTCCAGGCCCTTGGTGGGTGACACCGTGACCGTCACCGTGACCTCGCGCGGGACGTGCGCCAGCACCTGCTCCAGGGTCCCGTCGAGCGGGATCACCTCGTAGCGCGGCCGCCGCAAGAGCTCGGTAGCGCGGGTTGTCGCGCTCGACGCGGTCGCGACCATCACTCGCTCGCGTCCGGAACCGACGCCTTCCGCCGCTCGATCCACTCGCGGAGCTCTTCGTCGAGGGCAGCGTCGATCGGGGGTGCCTCGTACTCTGCCAGTGTCCGCTTCCAGAGCGCGTTCGCGCGTGCCGCAGCGTCCTTCGCGCCCTCGCTCTCCCACTGCTCGAAGCTCGAGTTGTCGGCGACGGGTGAGCGATAGAACGCGGTCTCGAAGTTCGCGAGCGTGTGCGCGTGGCCGAGGAAGTGGGTTCCGGGCTCGTTCGTCAGGAACGCCTCCATCGCCTGGCCGTTCTCGGAGAGGTCGACGCCGCGGGCGAAGGCGTGCCACATGCCGAGCTGGTCGGCGTCGAGCACGAACTACTCGTAGCCCATCGAGAGGCCGCCCTCGAGCCAACCGGCGGCGTGGAGGACGAAGTTGACTCCGCCGAGCATCGTCGGCTGCATCGTGTTCGCCGACTCGTAGGCGGCCTGCGCGTCTGCGATCTTCGATCCCGTCAGCGCGCCGCCGGAGCGGAACGGGACGCCGAGCCGCCGGGCCAGCGCCGCCATCACGTACAGCACGAGCGCGGGCTCGGGCGTTCCGAAGGTCGGCGCCCCCGACTGCATCGACATCGACGACGCGAACGAGCCGAGCACGACGGGAGCCCCCGCCCGGACGAGCTGGACGTATGCCATGCCAGCAAGCGACTCGGCGAGGGTCTGCGCGCACGTCGCTGCCACCGTCGACGGGCTCATCGCGCCCGCGAGGATGAACGGCGTCATCATCACGGCCTGGTTCGCCTCGGCGTAGGCGCGCGCTGCGCCGAGCATCGTCGCGTCCCACACGAGCGGCGAGTTGGCGTTGATCAGGCTGAACACGACCGTGTGCTCCTCGACGAAGTCGCGCCCGAAGACGATCCGCGCCATGTCGACCGTGTCCCGCGCGCGCTCGGGCCGCGTGACGGAGCCCATGAACGGCTTGTCCGAGTAGCGGAGGTGCGCGTAGACCATGTCGTAGTGCCGCTTGTTGACGGGCACGTCGACGGGCTCGCAGACGGTGCCTCCCGAATGGTGGAGCCACGGCGAGGCGTAGGCGAGCTTCACGAAGTTGCGGAAGTCCTCGATCGTGCCGTAGCGGCGGCCGCCGTCGAGGTCGCGGACGAACGGCGAGCCGTACGCCGGAGCGAAGATCGTGCCCTGCCCACCGAAGACGACGTCGTTCGCCCTGTTCCGGGCCACCTGCGTGAACTGCGGCGGGGCGGTCGCCTGGACGAGCGAGCGGCAGAGCCCGTGCGGAAACCGCACGCGCTCTCCCTCGACGTCGGCGCCCGCGGCGGCGAACAGCTCGAGCGCGTCGGGAGCGTCGTGGAACTCGATCCCGACCTCGGCGAGGATCCGCTCGGCGTTCGACTCGAGCGTCGCGAGCCCCTCTTCGGAGAGCACCTCGAAGGGCGCGAGCGTGCGCGTGAGGAACGGGACGCGCTCGACGTGGGCGTGCATGCGCGCCGCCTGCCGGGCGGCGCGGCCTCCGCTCCTTCTCCGTGTCTCCGTCATGTGCCCATCCTCCCTGCCTCGGCCGGGCGGCGCCTCGGTCGGCGTCCGGCCGGTGCTGTTCTCCGGGCGGGGAGCGGGACGCTCCGCGCCAGTCGCTCGTACGGGTCGGTCTCGTGCGGGATCGCCATCGCGTTGACGAAGTGCTCCTGGAAGCGCGGCTCGACGGCGGTCTCGACCTTCTCGACGGCGCGCACGACACGTTCGATCTCCTCGCGCGCTGACCGGTTCAGAAGCGCGATCCGGGCTCCGGTCCCAGCTGCATTCCCCGCCGACGTGACGTCGGCCGGATCGCAGTCGGGTACGAGCCCGAGGACGAGCGCGTGCACCGGGTCGATGTGCGCGCCGAACGCCCCCGCCAGCCGCACCCGTTCCACGCGCTCGATCCCGTAACGCTCCATCAGCAGGCGGCAGCCGGCATGGAGCGCCGCCTTCGCGAGTTGGATCTGCCGGACGTCGTTCTGCGTGATCCGGAGCTCCGGCTCCCCTGTCCAGAGGACGTAGGAAAATGTGCGTCCGTCGGGGACGATCCGCTGCGAGCGAGCCGCGAGCGAGCCGTCGATCGTCCCGTCGGTCGTGAGAATCCCCGCGAGCAGGAGCTCGGCGACGACCTCGACGATGCCCGACCCGCACACGCCCGTGACCCGGGTATCAGCGAAGCCAGGCTCGTTCGACCAGGAGTCGCAGCCGACCACCTTGACCCGCGGCTCGAGCGTCTCCGCGTCGATCCGCACCCGCTCGATCGCACCGGGCGCAGCGCGCTGTCCGCAGCTGATCTGAGCGCCCTCGAACGCGGGGCCTGTCGGGCTCGAGGCA
>DASUZN010000027.1:0-3410 GCA_036376855.1 Gaiella sp.
GACCACTTGGCGGGGAAGCTCGAGGATCTCGAGTACGACGAGGAGGAGCTCGCGGCGGCGCTCGCCGCGCTGCCGGCGGTCGCCGTCTAGCGCGGGTCGCCCGGCAGCCTGAGGCCGGCGGCGAGCGCGCGGAACGCCGGAACCGGGTCGTGCGCGGGCCGAGCCGCGACGACGACCGCGCCGTGATCCGTCCCGGCAAGCGCACCGACGAGCAGCTCGACGGACGCCGCGAGCGCGAAGGCCTTGTGGGACTGCGGGCCGCCGAACGGGACGAGCTCCTCGGGACGCGCCCGCCCGAGCAGGACGTCGCCGTGCGTCACGGCGCCCATGGAGACGTCCGCGACGAACGGGTGTCCGTCGGAGGAGGGAACCGCGACCGCGATCGGGTTCGTCCCCGTGAGCGGTGGGCCGCCTGCGGGATGGGGCAAGCGCCGCGGCGACGTCGCTGTGACGACCGCTACGAGACCTGCGTCGGCGAGGCGTCGGGCCCACGCGCCGAGCACGCCGGTCGGGAAGCACGACTCGGCAACCACGATGCGCGCTCGCTCGGGCGGGTCGGCGACGATGCCGTCGCAGATCGCGGCGAGTGTGAGATAGCCGAGCGCCCGTCTCCCGTTCCAGCGCTCGAATCCGTCAGTGCGCTCGACGCATTCCGGGCGGGCCGCTGGGTCGCACGTGGGGCCTAGCAACCCGACGAGCCAGGGGACGCGGGAGAGGCCGTGACCCGGCCGGGCGGCGGCGTCTGCGGCGGCGAGATGATCCGCCACGACCAGGGCGTCGGTCTCGGAAAGGCCTCCGCCGCGAAGGCTCTCGGTCGCCTCGTCCCGGGTCACTCCTTGACCCTAAAGGGTCGAGATTCGACCGACCCAGGTTTGAGCCCCCGCCGAGGGGGGTACGATTACACGATCCTCACACACATCTGTGAGGATATGACTGGATGGCCGCGCCTCCCCCCGGCGCGGACGTGCAGGACGGCGCCGGCCCACCGCCGCAGGGCTCGCCGTCACCGGAAGGGAGCCTTCGGGCTCCCTTCCCTGCTAAACGCGAGGGAAACCAGGTTTCCCCCGCGAGCCCCCTTCTTCTGCGTCGCGGCATGAACGGGCGCACCCTGGCGTCCCGGGCGGCACAGCCGGCCTCCGGCCGTGGCACCCTTGCGCACGGGTCACCGCCCGAGGCGAGAGGCGTCTTTCGCCTACAGGACGGTCAGGGCCTTGCGGATGGCGCCGGCGCGCCGTGCGACGACAGCGTCGGCAAGGCCGCGGATCGCGACGCTCGCCTCCGCGTCCGGCGCCGCCTCGAGCACCGGCTGCCCGGCATCCGACGCCTCGCGCAACATCGGATCGAACGGGATCCGCGCGAGGAGCGGGGCGTCGATCTCGACGGAGAGCGCCTCGCCGCCGCCGCTGCCGAAGAGCTCCTGCCCGGTGCCGACGAGCCACGACATGTTCTCGACGACGCCGAGCACGCGCATGCCGGTCTTCTTGGCCATGACGGCGGCTCGAACCGCGACCTGCTGCGCGGCCGGCTGCGGCGTCGTCACGACGATCGCCTCCGCCCGCGGGAGGAGCTGGCCGAGCGAGATCGCGACGTCGCCCGTGCCGGGTGGCATGTCGACGACGAGCGTGTCGAGCTCCCCCCAGTGGACGTCCGAGAGGAACTGCTCCAACGCCTTGTGGAGCATGGGCCCGCGCCACATGATCGGGCCGTTGTCCTCGGCGAAGAGCCCGATCGACATCACCTTGAGGTCGCCTCGAACCGGCGGGACGATGAGCGAGTCGACGACGACCGGGCGCTGCGTCACGCCCAGGACGTGCGGGATCGAGTAGCCGTAGACGTCGGCGTCGAGCACGCCGACGCTCTCGCCGCGCTCTGCCAAGGCGGCCGCGAGGTTCGCGGTCAGCGTCGACTTGCCGACGCCGCCCTTGCCCGAGGCCACGGCGACGACCCGTGTGCCCGGATCGAGCCTGATCTCTCGCTCGGGGCGACCCCCGCGAAGCCGCGTTGCGAGCGCGGCCTTCTCCTCCGGCGTCATCACGTCGAACTGGAGCGAGACGCTCGTGACGCCCGGTACCGCACCGACGTGCGTTGCGACCTGGTCCTGAAAGCTCGAGCGGAGAGGGCACCCTGCCACGGTGAGGGCAATGACGACGTCGACGGACCCGTCGGGCGCGACGACGACGTCGCGCACCATGTCCAGGTCGGTGACGGGGCGCTTGAGCTCCGGATCGATGACGCGCTCGAGCGCCTCGAGGATCGCGTCGCGGTCGGGTGCCATGGAGGTCAGACTAGCCACCGCCCGTCGACCCGGGAGTCGTTGCCGACCGTCAACTATTGTTAGTGCAGTGTCAGACACCGTTTGCTGTCAAGTCGTGGCTTCGAGCCATGTCGTGGCCCGACAGCCTCCGCGTTCCCTCGCCTGAACTCTCCGATCCAGCCTCGCATCAAGGCTTGTGGAACGATCGGCACACACTCGGCACCATTTCCTCTTGACGAAGATCGGTGTCTGACACCGTTCTCCGTCCTGCGGCGAGTCGGCGCCCGTGACGAGTCAGCGGAGCGCCGCCGCGACCTGCGCGCAGAGGTCGCTCGTCGCCGCTGCGACGACGCGCGAGCGCTGACCGAGGTCGAGCGGGGCGCGGCCGAACGGCGGATCCTCGAACAGGTCGATCGCATACCCGCGCTCCCGCACGAGGAGCTGCGCGGCGGCGATGTCTATCGACCGCGCGGGCTTGAGGCAACAGACGGCGTCGACCCGCCCTGCGGCCAGATGACAGAGCGAGAGCGCGAGCGAGCCCATCACGCGGAGGCGCCGAGCCACACCGCGCATGGCAGGCGCTGCGAGGGCGATCGCATCCGTGGTCGTTCCTTCCAGCGACAGGATCTCGATCGGGGTCTTCGGATCCGGGCCGTCGAGCGCCGAGCCGTCGAGGCGCGCCCCGCGCCCGCGCTCGGCGACCCACTCCTCACGCGCGCCGAAGTCGTACACGTAGCCGAAGAAGACGTCGTCCATCGTCGGCCCGTCGGCGACCGCGACGGAGAGCGAGAAGAACGGGATGCCCCGCTTCGCGTTGACGGACCCGTCGATCGGGTCGACGACGACGGTCGGCCCGTTGCCGTTTCCGAACGACCGGATGCCGAGCTCCTCCGAGACGAGCGTCAGATCGGCTTCCAGCGCCTCCAGCCGGCGGACGACGGCGTCCTCCGCGGCGGCGTCGATCGCGGTCGTGTCGTCGCCGCCCTCGCCTGTGCGCAACACGGGCTCGCGGTCGGCGCGCGTCGGCAGCGTCCGAAGCACCTCATCGAGGTCGGCCACCGCGCCACTGCAGAACGCGAGCCAGTCGGTCACGGGTCGACCGGATGCAACAGAAGCCCCGACACCAGCTTGGGGAAGAAGTAGGTCGCCTTCTGGG
>DASUZN010000028.1:0-2658 GCA_036376855.1 Gaiella sp.
TCCTGTGGAATCCGCTCGGCTACCGGATGCGGCCCGACGTCACCAAGCGGCGGCTCGCGGCGTTCGCCTCGGCCGGGCTCGACGAAGCGCGGATGCGTGCCTGGGCAGTCATCCGTGGCTCGTACCTCGGCGCGGACGACGACGACGTGGACGTGCTGCGGGCGCTCGTCTGAGCGCCGGCAGCCGGAACTGCGCAGCAGGTCAGCCGGCAGCGGGCGGGACGGCGTCGAGTTGCCCGACGAGCACGACATATCCGTCCGGGTCGATCACCTCGAACTCGCCTGCACGCATGTGGGACGGATGCTCTATCGCGCCGACATCGATGCCGGCGTCCTGGAGCTCGGCGTGCAGCTCGCGGGCGTCGTCGGTCCAGCAGTAGAAGAGCACCGCCTGCTTCGACGCGTCGATTGCTTCGTTCGCTGCCGCGACCATGAGCCGGGCGCCGGCGACGCGTCGGTCGTGCGTGGGCGTGCTCAGGAACGCCCAGGCGAGCACCCCGTCGTCGAAGTGGCTGTTCTGCACCTCGAGGCCGAGACGGCCGTAGAACGCGATCGACCGATGGATGTCCGCCACGTGGGCGTACGGCGTCAGAGCATGAATCGACACGATGACGATCCTGTCAGAGAGCGGAAGCGCGCGACCGAGCACGAGGGGCGGCCGGGCTACGCTACCCCGGTGCGCCGGTATCACGTGACGACGTTCGGCTGTCAGATGAACGCTCACGACTCGGAGCGGATCAAGGGGATGCTCGAATCGCTCGGGATCGGCGAGGCAGCGGCGCCGGAGGAGGCCGACGTCCTCGTTTTCAACACCTGCACGATCCGCGAGAAGCCCGACACCAAGCTGGCTGCCTATCTCGGGGACGCCGCCGCGCGAAAGCGTCGGGAGCCGGACGTCGTCGTCGCCGTGGGCGGCTGCTACGCGGAGGCGCAGCGCGATCTCATCTTCGAGCGCTACCCCTTCGTCGACGTCGCCTTCGGGCCGGGATCGATCCCGCATCTCGGCGACTGGATCGAAGCGGGCGGGCACGCCGTCCCGCGGGGCCGCTTCGGAACGCACGAGACCTTCGCCGCGACGCTGCCGATGCACCGCGAGCGCCGGTTCAGCGCGTGGGTGCAGGTCTCAATGGGCTGCAACTCGAAATGCGCCTACTGCATCGTTCCCGCGGTTCGTGGGCGCGAGCAGAGCAGGCGTCCGGGCGAGATCGTCGCCGAGCTCGAGGCGCTCGCGCGGGACGGCGTCAAGGAGGTGACGCTGCTCGGCCAGAACGTCAACTCCTGGGGGCGCGACCTCGCGCCGGGCATCAAGACGGAGTTCGGCGAGCTGTTGCGTGGCTGCGACGCTGTCGACGGCATCGAGCGAATCCGCTTCACGAGCCCGCACCCGAAGGACTTTCGTGCCCCGGTGATCGCAGCGATCGCGGAGTGCGGCTCGGTGTGCGAGCAGGTGCACCTGCCGCTTCAGTCCGGCTCGACGCCCATCCTCAAGGCGATGCGTCGGACGTACTCGCGCGAGAGGTACATCTCGCTCGTCGAGCGTCTCCGTTCGGCCATTCCCGACCTGGCGCTGGGAACGGACATCATCGTGGGATTCCCGGGTGAGACCGAGCGCGACTTCGAGGACACGCTCGAGGTGGTCGAGGAGGTCGAGTTCGACAGCGCCTTCACGTTCGTCTACTCGCCCCGTGCCGGAACAGAGGCGGCGGCAATGCCGGACCAGGTGCCGGAGGACGTCAAGCGCGAGCGAATGGAGCGTCTCGTGGCCGTCGTCCAGCGTGGCGCCGCGATCAGGAACGCCGCGCGCGTCGGCCGCCTGGAGGAGGTTCTCGTCGAAGGGCCGAGCCGGACGGATCCGACGCTGCTCCGAGGACGGACACGGCGGAACACGACCGTGAACTTCGTCGGGACGGCAGCCGTCGGCGACCTCGTAGAGGTGCGGATCGAGGGCTCGACCTCGACGACCCTGAAGGGCCGCGAGGCGATGCTCGTCCCCGCCTGAGACCGGCGCGCCCACCTG
The DNA here is from genome assembly GCA_036376855.1 of Gaiella sp. Classification (GTDB taxonomy): domain Bacteria; phylum Actinomycetota; class Thermoleophilia; order Gaiellales; family Gaiellaceae; genus Gaiella. The sequence continues at coordinate 2,017 of DASUZN010000028.1, forward strand.
TGGAGCGATTGGCGCGCTTCCGGCACGAACCGGTCACGGACACGTCTCGATTTCGACGTTAGGCTCGAGATGTGGGGAGGAGGCCGGTGGCCCAGGTGAAGGGTGGAAACGGACATGGCGGGACTGGACAGGCTCGAGTCGTGGGAGCGACGGACGCGCCGAGAGCGGCGAGCGCGACGACAGCGGCGAGCGCCATGCGTTCGACGAGAGGTCTCAGGCGTCGGCAGCAGGCCACGAGCGATCTGACCACCAATCTCGCGGGTCGCCTCGCCGATCCGCCGCCGTGACGGCCACGAGGGCCGAGGTCGTCGCCGTCTTCGGGCCGACGGCGTCCGGGAAGAGCGGCATTGCGGAAGCGGTCGCCGAGCGACTCGGCACGGAGGTCGTGTCGGCGGACGCGATGCAGGTCTATCGCGGGCTTCCGATCCTCACCAACCAGCCGTCCACACCGACACGGCTCGTCGGGATCCGCGCACTGGACGAGGTGATGAGCGTCGGGGCATTCGCCGAGCTTGCCCACCGCGAGATCGACGCGCTCGTCCACGATCGCGGCGCGGCAGTGGTGTGCGGCGGCACGGGCCTCTACCTGAGGGCTGCGCTGGCCGACCTGGACGTTCCGCCGGCCGTCGACCCGGAGGCGCG
>DASUZN010000029.1:0-4292 GCA_036376855.1 Gaiella sp.
CCTCGTCCGCGGCACGGAGGATGCGAGGGTCGAGGTCGTCCGCCGGCGGAGCGACGTCCTCGAAGAGGAACCCGGCGAAGTCGGGAAACTCGCCGAGGCGCCCGATCTTCTCCTGCACGAGCGGCGCCGCCGCCCGGATCCTGTCGTCGGGCCACGCGAGACCGCGCTCGTGGACGAACTCGACGAGCCGCTCCGCGTATTTCTCGGGGGAGAGCGCACGGAGGTAGACCCCGTTCATCCAGTCGAGCTTCGCGTAGTCGAAGGTCCCCGGGCTTGGGCTGACCGCCTCGAGGGTGAACCGCTCGACGATCTCGTCAAGCGTGAGGATCGTCGTCTCTCCGTCGGGCGCCCAGCCGATCAGCGCGAGGAAGTTGACGAGCGCCTCCGGCAGGTACCCGGCGGCGCGGAACTCGTCCACCGAGACGGCGCCGTGTCGCTTCGACAGCTTCTTCCCGTCCGTGCCGAGGATCATTCCGATATGCGCATACACCGGTGGCTCGTGGCCGAGCGCCCGGAGGATCTGGATCTGCTTCGGGGTGTTCGAGATGTGGTCGTCGCCGCGGACCACGTGTGTGATCGCGTCGTCCATGTCCTCGACGGGTGAGGCGAAGTTGTAGGTCGCGCGGCCGTCGGAGCGGACGATGACGACGTCCTCGAGCTGCTCGTTCGGGAACTCGATGCGCCCTCGAACCGCGTCGTCCCACCCGGTGACGCCCTCGTCGGGCATGCGGAAGCGAATCGCCCCCTCGTCCTCGTACGCCTTCCCCTCGGTGACGAGCCGGGCGGCGAGCTCGCGACAGCGCTCCATCGCGTCCATCTGGAACGTGATGCGAGCGTCCCACCCGAGACCGAGCCACCTGAGCGAGCGCTGGATCTGTTCCGTCGCCTCCTCGACCTCGCGGCTCGTGTCCGTGTTCTCGATCCGCAGGAGGCACTCCCCGGCCCGGCCCCGCGCGAAGAGCCAATTGAAGAGGAACGTGTGCACGCCACCGATGTGGAGGAGGCCCGTCGGGGAGGGAGCCATGCGGACGCGGACGCTCATCGGCCTCGGATGGTATCCCCGCTCACGCCGGGCTCGGCGCCGCCGCCGTGGACGCCCGCCGGATCGCCCACACCGACGGCAGGAGCAGGATCGCCGTCCACGACGCCCACATCACGATCAGTGCCAGCCAGAGCGTCTCGACGATGCCGACCGCGTCGGCGAGCGGGCCGACGAGTGCCATCCCGATCGGCATCAGGACGAACGACCCGAGCGTGTCGTACGAGGCGACGCGCGACTGCGCGTGCTCCGGTACCTGCTGCTGGAAGACCGTGAACCAGAGCGTCAGGTGCACGGCGATGCCGATGCCGCCGACGAACGCGGCCGCCGCGATCACCGCCGTCGGCGCGCTCAGCGCGAGGGCGAGCGTCTGCAGGGAGATGAGCGTCGCGGCGAGGACGCAGACGACGAGCGGACGACGGGGCCTGATCCGGATGGCGAGGATGCCGCCAGTCACGGCCCCGACACCGCCCGCGGTCAGGATCACCGCCCACGGCCCCGCACCGCCCAGCCGCTCGTCGGCGATCGCGGGCCCGAGGACCGCCCACCCGGCGAGGGCGAGGTTGCCCATCCCGAACAGGAGCACCGAGGCCCAGAGCCACGTCCTCGAGGTGAACTCCTGCCACCCCTCCCGGAGCTCGTGGACGAAGCCGTGCGAGCCTGCGCTGTCGCGCGGCGCGACGCGGATGCGGCGGAGCAGGTCGGCGCAGACGAGGAAGCTGACGGCGTCGATCGCCAGGGCGACCCCCGGGCTCGAGACGACGACGACCGCGCCCCCGACCGCGGGCCCGAGCACGCCGATCATGTTCCGCGACATCCCCTGGAGGGCGTTCGCCTGCTGGAGCCGGGCGGGGCTCACGGTCTGCGGGACGAGACCGATCTCCGCCGGCAGGACGAGGCCGAGACCCAATCCGTAGAAGGCCTGGAGCGCGACGATCGCCGTGACACCGCCCGTCCCGGTGAGGACGCACGCGGCGGTGGCCGCCTGCGCCGTGCCCTGCACGAGCGAGGCGCCGACGAGGACGAGGTTCCGCGGAATCCGGTCGGACAGCACTCCGCCGCCGACCACCACGAGCGCCTGGACGCCCTGCCGGACGGCGAGCACGATCCCGAGCGCGGTGGCGGACGCCATGTCGAGGACCGCGAACGCGAGCGCGATGACGGCGAGCCGGTCGCCGAACGACGTGATCGTCGTCCCGGCGAAGAGCAGGCGGAACTCGCGCTCCTGCAGGGCGCCGAGGCGCTGGCTCAGCGGCATCGCCACGGCGGCAGGCTAGTCGGGCCAGCCCGCGCTGTCCGAGCCGGCCCCTTGACCCAACCCGGTGTCAGACACCGGTTGCTGTCAAGGGCGAACCAGCGCCGCCCGTCGCCTAGGGACATGTCCTGCGATCGACCGGTCACGCGGACAGTCCGCGGTGGCGCGCGGCGGTGTCAGACACCGATGTTCGTCCAGGGCAAGCCGTGCAGCGCCCGCCGGCAGGGCGCGCTCGGCCACCCGGGTAGCGTTGCCTCGTGCTCTACGGCGCCCACGTGTCCTCGGCCGGAGGGATCTCGAACGCGATCGACCGCGCCGACGAGCTCGGCTGCACCGCCGTCCAGGTCTTCACGCAGAGCCCACGCATGTGGAAGCCGACCGCGCACGCCGACGAGCAGGTGGAGCGGTTCCGCGCCCGCCGGGAGGACGCGGGAATCGACTACGTCGCCTGCCACGCGCTCTACCTCGTCAACCTCGCGAGCCCCGACCCCGAGATCCACGCCAAGTCGGTGGCGGCCATGCGCGCGTCGCTCGAGACCGCTGCGGCGATCCGCGCCGAAGGCGTGGTCTTCCACGTCGGCTCGCACCTCGGGGCCGGTCTCGAGGCGGGTCTCGAGCTCGTCGTCCCGGCGCTCCGCGAGCTGCTCGAGCTGACAGACGACCGCCTTTGGCTCGTGTTGGAGAACTCCGCCGGCGCCGGTGGGACGATCGGCCGGTCGGTCGAAGAGCTCGGCGCGATCTTCGAGCAGCTGGACCGCCACCCCCGCCTCGGGATCTGCCTCGACTCCTGCCACTGGTGGGTCTCGGGGATCGACGTGACCGACCCGGCGGCTCTCGACGCCGCGCTCGGCGACCTCGACGCGCGCATCGGCCTCGACCGGCTGCGCTGCCTGCACGTCAACGACGCCGAGGTCGGGCTCGGCTCGAACCGCGACCGTCACGCAGCGCTCGGCGAGGGCACGATCGGCGACGGCATGGCGACGTTCCTCGCGCACCCGGCCTTCCAGGGCCTCCCCGCGATCCTCGAGACGGCGGGCGCCGACGGGACCTACGTGGGCGAGCTCGCGCTGCTCGAGGCCCTGCACGAGAAGGGCCTCGCTGCGACCGCAGGCTGAGCAGCGACTCAGTCCGCGATGTGCGCGAACACGCGGAAGCTCGGCCGCTCGAGCGGGAGCTCGTGGAACTCGGGGTTCCGGCAGCCGAGCTCGTCGAGGCGATGCTCGTAGCAGGCGGAGATCTCCGAGTGGCACATCGGCAGCGGGCTCCTGCGTGCCTTCACTGCTCCGAATCCCTCCCGGCGCGCCTCGAGCTCGCCGAGCAGGTCGACGTCGATCTCGACGTCGAACACCTTGTGGAGGCATCCCATGAAGGTGTGCCCCCACGCTTCGTAGGCGTAGACGAAGGGGCACCCGCGAGCGATGCAGGCGCCCGGATAGACGACGCGGTCGCAGTGCACCTCGCAGCGCCGGCACTCGAGCTCGTCCTGCGGCCGCAGGGGTATCTCCGCCGGTGCCTCCGTGACCGGAACGAGCTCGTGCATGACCGGATGGTGTCAAGGCCGGGCCGCCTCGCGCAAGACTTGACGCCGGTGAGCGAAACGGGTAGTCCCCGGGGCCTCGCTCCGGAGTGGACCGCACGCCGGAGCCTCTAGGGTTCCCGCTCGTGATCCGTCGCGCCCTCTTCGTCGGCCTACTCCTCGGCCCTCTCACGATCGTCCTCCACTACGCGGCCGACATCGGCGCAACCGCCGAGTTCGTGCTCGCCGCCGCGTCGCTCATCCCGCTCGCCTGGCTGATCGGAGAGGCCACCGAGCACGCCGCGGAGCACACAGGCCCGGGCATCGGGGGCTTCCTGAACGCGACGTTCGGGAACGCGCCCGAGCTGATCATCGCGTTGATCGCGGTCAACGACGGCCTCACCGAGGTCGTGCGCGGATCACTTACCGGATCCGTCGTCGGCAATCTGCTGCTGGTCCTCGGGTTCTCGCTCCTGGCGGGC
>DASUZN010000030.1:0-7861 GCA_036376855.1 Gaiella sp.
ACGGAGGAGAGGACGGTCACGCTCGCGCCCTGCTTCTCGAGGCCGCTCTTGACCGAGTTGGCCCACGCGGCGCAGAAGGGGTTCTGGTTCGTGCAGATGATGACGCCGACGTTCTTGCCGTCGAGCGCGCCCTGCTTGCCGCTTGCACCGATCGCGCCCGTGACGAAGACGGCCGCGAGCACCCCGAGCACCGCGAGTGGCACCCAACGGGTTGACCTACGCCACATTGTCGGACTCCTTTCCCTGCTGACGATGGATCCGCCCGACGGGCGGTTGCTGCTGTCGCCTCCATGACGTGGGACGCGGCGAGAACAGGCTTGGTTAGGAGGGGCTGGCAATGCCTACGTATGCATACAAGGTGCGCGATGACATGTCAAACGGCCCGCCGCGGACGTCTCACCCCGCCGCGGCGGGCGCGAGCGTCCTGCGCCGGACGAGCTCGACGGGGAGCGTGAGGCAACGGGGCGGTGCGGCATCCTCGGCGGCGGCGATCCGCTCGAGCAGCAGGCCGACGGCCTCCCGTCCCATCTTCCCGAGGGGCTGCTTGACCGTCGTCAGGTTGAACGCCTCCCAGCCCGCCATGTCGATGTCGTCGAAGCCGACGACGGAGAGGTCCTCGGGGACGCGGATCCCGATGCGGCGAGCCGCGTCGAGCGCGCCGAAGGCGAGGAGGTCGTTGGCCGCGAAGATCGCGGACGGCCGCGACCGCGATGCGAGAAGGTCGAGCCCCCACTGGTAGCCGCTGTGGTGGCTGAACTGCCCGACGCGGCGGAGCGTGTCGTCGAGCTCGACACCGCGGGACTCGAGACCCTCGCGGAAGCCATGCTCTCGGTCGCGGCTCGTCGTCGCGTTCTCCGGTCCGGAGATGAGCGCGACGCGGCGGTGCCCCAGGTCGAGCATCGCCTCGGCGACCGCGCGCCCTCCGCTGCGGTTGTCGGAGACGACGGTGTCGACCGCGTCGCCGTCGACGTAGCGGTTGACGAGGACGACGGGGATCCGGCCCGTGCCGCTTCCGGGCAAGGGCATTCCGAGCGTCGCCGAGACGTAGACGAGACCGTCGACCGCGGCGCCGTTGACGAGGTCTGCGACGTGCCGCTCGAGCGGCGCGTCGGTGCGCTCGTTGAAGAGCACGGTGCGGTAGCCGGCGAGCGCGAACTCGTTGTGGAGGACCCCCAGGAGCTCGGGGTAGAAGGGGTTCGTGATGTCCGAGACGATCAGGCCGATGGTCCCCGTCCGGCGCGTGATCAGGCTGCGCGCGGCGAGGTTCGGCGTGTAGTCCATCTGCCGCGCCGCCTCCAGGATCCGCGCCTTCGTCTCCGCGGACACGCGCGGGTCCCCACGCAGCGCCCGCGAGACGGTCGACTGGCTGATGTTGAGCCTGCGGGCGATGTCCTTGCTCGTGACGGCCACGGCGGGAGCATCGCAGAGCGGGAGGATCGCGGCTCGTTTCCGGCCATCGGCGCGACGGGCGTGGTCGCGGGTTGACAAGACCCTCCCGCGAGGTCTATGCATACGTAGTCAACCCGGAAGGATCCTCGCTTGCCGCCGTCCCGTCCCACCCTGGAGAACGCAGCTTGACCTACCGGCTCGGCGTCGACGTGGGCGGGACGTTCACCGACGTCGTGCTCTACGACAGCGACGGCCAGCAGGTCTGGCTCGCGAAGACGCCGACCACGCCGCTCGACCAGTCGGTCGGCGTGATCGACGGGATCCGCCTCGCAGCCGCGCGCGCAGACGTCGGCCTGCCCGACCTCGACGCGGTGCTCCACGGCACGACGGTCGCCACGAACGCGGTGCTCGAGCGGCGCGGCGCGCTCGTGGGGCTCGTCGTCACGCGCGGCTTCCGGCAGATCCTCCATCTCGCCGAGGCCTGGACGCCCGGGCCGCTCTTCGGGTTCATGGTCTACGAGAAGCCAGAGCCCCTTACCGACACGCGCTACGTCCGCGAGGTCCCGGAGCGGATCGGCGCGGACGGCGCGATCATCGAGGCGATCGACGAGGACGCCGTCCGGACCGCGGTCGAGGAGCTCGTCGCGGACGGCGTAGAGGCGCTCACCGTGTGCTTGCTCAACGCCCACGCGAACGGGCGCCACGAGCGGGTCGTCGAGGAGATCGCCGCGTCGATCGCGCCGTCGCTTCCCGTCTCGGTCTCGTCCGAGGTCCTGCCCGAGTTCCGGGAGTACGAGCGGACGGTGACGACGCTCGTGAACGCCTACGTCGCGCCGACGCTCGAGCGGTACCTGACGAACGTCCGCGACGGCCTTGCCGCCGCCGACGTTCGCGCGCCGATCCAGGTGGTGCGCTCGGACGGCGGCCTGATGAGCCTCGAGTCCGCCTGCAGGAGCCCTGTGCAGACCGTCCTCTCGGGCCCGGCCGGCGGTGTGAGCGGCGCGTCGTTCGTCGCCTCGCACGCGGGCTTCGACCGCATCCTCACCTTCGACATGGGCGGCACCTCGACGGACGTGGCGGTCTGCCTGTCCGGCCGTCCGGAGATCACGCGGGAGACGCATGTGGGCGACTTCCCCGTCCGCGCGCCGGCGGTGGACGTGGCGAGCATCGGCGCGGGCGGCGGCTCGATCGCCTACGTCGCGGAGGCCACCGGCGCGCTCCGCGTCGGGCCCGAGAGCGCGGGGGCGCTGCCCGGCCCGGCCTGCTACGGCCGGGGCGGCACCGCCGCGACGGTCACCGACGCGAACGTCGTCCTCGGGCACCTGCCGCCGCGCCTGCTCGGCGGCGAGTTCGAGCTCGATCCCGACGCTGCGCGCGCGGCGGTCGCCCGCGTCGCCGAGGTGCGCGGCACCGGCGTCGAGGAGACGGCCCGCGCGATCGTGAGCATGGTCGACGAGGCGATGCTCGGCGCGCTCCGGGTCGTCACGGTGCAGCGCGGCCGCGTCCCGTCCGAGTTCGCGCTGGTCGCTTTCGGCGGCGCCGGCGGGCTGCACGCGAACGCGCTCGCGCGGATCCTCGGCAGCTACCCGGTGATCGTCCCGGAGGAGTCGGGCGTGCTCTCAGCGCTCGGCTTCATCTCGTCGGAGATCAAGAACGAGTACAGCCAGACGTTCGTCAAGAGCATCGCCGCGACGACACCGGACGCCGTGCGCAAGCCGTTCGAGGCCTTGACGACGCGTGCGCGCGAGTGGCTCGACGCCGAGAAGGTGGACGTCGCAGACCAGGACGTCCGGTTCGTCGTCGACATGCGCTACACGCGCCAGGGCTACGAGCTGCCCATCGAGCTCGACGGCGTGGAGCTCGCGGCGCTCGACCTCGCCGCGCTCGAGCGGCGCTTCGGCGAGGCGCACCAGGCGCTGTACGGCTTCGTGCTCGACGGTGGCGCCGAGATCGTGAACCTCCGCGTCGTCGCCGCGGGACGCGTCCCGTTCCCAGAGCTCGAGGCGCGCCCGGAAGGCGGGGCGGACCCGTCGGCGGCGCAGACCGGCACGCAGCGAGTGTGGACGCCCGAGGAGACCCTCGACGTCCCGACGTACGCGCGCGCCGCGCTCGAGCCTGGCATGGCGATCGAGGGCTACGCGATCGTCGAGCAGTACGACGCGACGACGGTCGTGCTCCCCGGGCACCGCGCCGTCGTCGACGCGTGGCGCAACCTCCTCATCCGGCCGGAGGCGGCATGAGCACGGCGGTCGACGTCGGGACGCTCGATCTGATCGAGAACGCGCTGCTCAACGCGCGCTTCGAGATGGACGAGGTCGTCCGCCGCGCCGCGATGTCGCCGACGATCAGGGTGCAGCACGACGAGTTCCCGATGATCTGCAACGGGCGAGGGCAGATGGTCGTCGGCCAGTTCGGGTCGTACATCCCAGAGGTGATCGACCGCTTCTCGGGCGAGCTCTCCGAGGGCGACGTGATCCTTCTCAACGATCCCTATCTCTGCAAGGGGTCGATCTCGCACTGCAACGACTGGCTCGTGATCCTCCCGGTCTTCTACGAGGGCGAGCGGATCGCGTTCGCGTCGCTGTTCGGCCACATGATGGACGTGGGGGGCAAGGTTCCCGGCAGCCAGGTCTCCGACGCGCTCTCGATCTGGGAGGAGGGCATCCGGATCCCGCCCATCAAGATCTTCGACCGGGGCGTGCTCAACGAGACCGCGCTCGACGTGATCCTGAACAACACGCGGACGCCGGAGACGAACCGCAGCGACCTGATGGCGATCATCGGTGGCTGCCGGGCGGCGGAGCGGCGGATCGTCGAGATCTGCGACCGGTTCGGGCCCGAGACGTTCGAGGCCGCGTGCGACGCGCTGCTCGAGCGGACGCGCACCGCGATGGCGCACATCATCCGCACGTACATCCCGGAGGAGCCGCAGTCGTTCACCGACTGGGTCGACGACGACGGGTGCGGCAACGGGCCGTTCAAGATGGTGCTCACGATCTGGCGCGAGGGCGACGTCTGCCATGCGGACTGGACGGGCACGGACGACCAGGCGCCCGGGTCGATCAACTTCCACATCCACGAGGGCCTCTGCAAGCTCTTCCTCGGGATCTACATGATCATGGCGTTCGATCCCGAGATCCTCTTCAACGACGGCATCTACGACGTCTTCGAGGTGACGCTGCCGGAAGGGTCCCTGCTGAACCCGAAGTTCCCGGCGCCGCTCTCGAACCGGCTCAACGTCCACACGCGACTCTTCGACTGCATGAGCGGCGCGCTCGGGCAGAAGGCCCCCGAGCTGTCGATGGCCGCGGGGTATGGGACGAGCCCGTTCTTCGTCTTCTCGGGAGACGACGCCGACGGCGAGTACTTCCAGTTCGTCGAGCTGCTCTTCGGAGGCCTCCCCGCGCGCTCCGCGGCGGACGGGCTCGACGGGCACTCGTGGTGGCCCCTCTTCCGCACGACACCCGCGGAGTACGTCGAGAGCTACTACCCCGTGCGCATCGCGAGCTACGTCCCGGCGAAGGACACCGGCGGCGCCGGCCTGCACCGCGGCGGTACCGGGATCGAGAAGACCTACGTGTTCACCGGGCCCGGCACCTTCACCGTGAACGACGACCGCGCGACGATCCCGCCCTGGGGCATCAACGGCGGCCGCCACGGAGGGGTGAGCGCGAAGACCTTGATCCGCGCCTCCGGCGAGGTCGTCGAGCTCGCGTCCAAGATCGACCAGGTGGCCGTCGCGGCGGGTGACCGGCTCGTCTTCCGGACAGCGGGGGCAGGCGGCTGGGGCGACCCGCTCGAGCGCGACCCGCAGCTCGTCCTCCGCGACGTGCTTCGCGACCTCGTCTCCACCGAGGTCGCGCTCGGGGACTACGGCGTCGTGCTCGACGGGAACGCCGTCGACGAAGCCGCGACCGAGGCGGAGCGCGCACGGCTCCGCGACGCGCGCGGCCCCGTGGAGCCTTTCGACTTCGGCCACGCACCCACAGGAGGATCTGCATGACCCGCAGCCTGCGCTCGCGCCTTTCCGAGCCCGGCGCCGTCGTCGCGCTCGGCGCCCACGACGGTCTCACCGCGCGGATCGCCGAGCGGTCTGGCATCGAGGCGATCTACCACGGCGGCTACGCGACGGCCGCGCACCACTTCGGGCTCCCGGACGTCGGTCTCGTCGGCCGTGCCGAGGTGGTGGAGAGCGTGCGGCGGATGCGGGCGGCGACGGAGCTGCCGATCGTCGTCGACGCCGACACGGGCTACGGCTCCGAGGCGGGCGTCTGGCTCACCGTTCGCGAGCTCGAGGCGGCCGGGGCCGACGCGATCCAGATCGAGGACCAGGTCTCGCCGAAGCGCTGCGGTCACATGGAGGGGAAGGAGGTGATCCCCGCCGAGGAGATGGCGATCAAGGTGCGGGCGGCCGTCGCCGCGCGCCGCTCCGACGAGACGCTGATCATCGCCCGCTCGGACGCGCTCCAGGTGACGGACCTCGACGACGTGATCTCCCGCTGCAACACCTACGCCGAGGCGGGCGCGGACCTGGTCTTCGTCGACGCGCCGCGGACCGTCGAGGAGGTCGCGGCGATCGCCGAGCGGTGCGTTGTCCCGTGCGTCGCGAACATGTCGGAGACGGGGCGCTCGCCGACGGTCTCGACGGAGGAGCTCGAGACGATGGGCTACAAGCTCGTGATCTTCCCGAGCACGCAGACCTGGCTCTTCGCGAAGGCCTACGGGGAGCTCTGCGAGGCCGTCGTCCGCGACCGCACGACCGCGGCGCTCGGCGACCGCTTCACGAGCTTCGACGACGTCAACGCGCTACTCGGTCTCGCGGAGTGGCAGTCGCGATGAGCGCGCACGACGTCTACGAGGAGCGCGGCTTCGGAGGCCGGCAGGGCGCCGGCAGCAAGCCGGCGGTCGTCGTCGTGGACTTCATCGAGGGCTTCACGAACCCCGAGTCGCGGCTTGCGTGCGACGCCGACGCGGCGGTCGAGGCGACGGCGCGCCTGCTCGACGCCGCGCGCGCCGCATCCGTGCCGGTCCTGTTCACGACGGTCTGCTACACGGACGACGACCTCGAGCGGGCCGCGATGTTCGTCGCGAAGGCGCCTGCGCTCGCGACCCTGCGGCCGAGCTCGCCCTGGGTCGAGGTCGATGCACGCCTGCAGCGACGTCCGCACGAGCCCGTGCTCGTGAAGCTCTTCGCATCGGCGTTCTTCGGCACGGAGCTCGACGAGCAGCTCCGGGCGGCCGGGCGCGACACGGTGATCATCACCGGAGCATCGACGTCGGGCTGCGTGCGAGCGACCGCGGTCGACGCCCTCCAGTACGGCTACCGCGTGCTCGTGCCACGGGACGGTGTGGCCGACAGGGCGCCCGACGCCCACGAGGGCTCGCTGCTCGACATCGACGCGAAGTACGGCGACGTCGTCTCGATCGACGAGGCGATCGGGGCCGTGGTGGGCGCGGCCACGAGCGCAGGGCGGACGTGAGCGAGACCGCGACCACGTTCGGCCTCGACACCACGCGCGTCGTGTTCGGCGCGGGCGCGTCGGAGGAGACGGGAGAGCACGCCGCGCAGCTCGGCATCAGGCGGGCGCTCGTCGTCTGCGACCCCTTCGTGAGCGCTTCCGGGCTCGTCGAGCGCCTGCAGGCGTCGCTCGAGGCAGTGGGCGTCGAGTCGGCCGTCTACGACCGCATCGCCGGAGAGCCGAGCGAGGCCTCGGTCGCCGAGGCCGGTGCGGCGGCGCGGGAGGGCTACGACGGCTTCCTCGGCATCGGCGGCGGCTCCGCGCTCGACACGGCGAAGCTCTGCGCGCTCTTCGCGACCCACGGCGGCGAGCTGCTCGACTACGTCAACGCCCCGATCGGGCGCGGCTCGCCCGTGCCCGGCCCGGTGCTGCCGCTCGTCGCGCTGCCCACGACCTCCGGGACAGGGTCGGAGGTGACGACGGTGGCCGTCGTCGACTTTCCCCGCCTCGGGACGAAGACCGGCGTCTCGCACCGCTACCTCCGTCCGGCGCTCGCGATCGTCGATCCGGCGCTGACGGTCTCGTGCCCGCCGGGCGTGACGGCCGCGACAGGCATCGACGCGCTCATGCATGCGCTCGAGGCGTACACGGTGTCGGCCCACGACACGCGCGAGCGCGTCCCGCTCGGCCGGCGCCCGCCGTACCAGGGTGCGAACGCGTTCTCCGATCTCTTCTGCGAGCGCGCGATCGCGCTCGTCGGCGAGAGCCTGCGGACGGCGGTCGCCGACGGGGACGACCTCGAGGCGCGCACGGAGATGGCGCTCGCCTCGACGGTCGCCGGGATCGCGTTCTCCGGCGCAGGCGTGCACGTCCCGCACGCGCTCGCCTATCCCATCGCCTCGCTCCAGCACGACTGGACGCCTGCCGGGTACGGCGGAGCCGCCTTCGTGCCTCACGGCTACGCGGTGGCGGTCACCGCGCCGGCAGTGTTCCGAGTCCTCGCCGACGCCGCG
>DASUZN010000031.1:0-6855 GCA_036376855.1 Gaiella sp.
GCACACGGCCGCGACGGGCGGGACGGAGGGATCACCCGGGTCCGGCGTCTGCGCCTTCGCGCACATCGCCCGGACCTTGCCCGGCGTGTCGGCGCCTTCGAGCGTCGTCAGGTCCATCATGCGGATCGCGAGCTCGAGGGCGAAGATCTTGGACTCCCGCTTGATCGAACGCTTGGCGAGCTCGGACGCGCGCGCCTCGAGCGCCACGGCGTCCACCGACCCGATCCGCGGGAGCTGCCCGCCGCCGGGCAGCTCGAAGGAGCGTGGGAGTGCGAGCGTCTGGCTCACGCCCTCAGTCTAGAGTTCGGCCTCGTGCTGCTCCGCGTCGACACCCGGGTCGAGCTCCTGCGCGGCCTGCCGCTCTTCGAGCTCTGCTCGAAGCGCGACCTGCGCCGGATCGCGGCGATCGCCGTCGAGCGCGAGCTCGACGCCGGCGCGGAGCTGACCCGCGAGGGCGAGCCCGCGGGCGAGTTCTACGTCGTCGTCGAGGGTGAGGTCGACGTCCGCCGCCGCGGTCGCCGCGTCGCACATCTCGGCGAAGGAAGCTTCGTGGGCGAGATCGCGCTCCTCTCGCGGTCGCCCCGGACCGCGACGGTGGTCGCCTCGACCCCGCTGCGCGTACTCGCGATCTCGGGCCGGGACTTCGTCGCCCTGCTCGACACGCTGCCGGAGCTCTGGCTGAAGGTGGCGCGCACGCTCGCCGACCGGGTCGACGCCGATGAGGCGTCGGACGGCGGCTGAGTGGACGCCCTCGACCCGACGGCGCGCTCGCTCGCACAGGCGCCGAACTTCGCAACCCTCAGCGTCATCCTGCGCTCCGGCAGGCCGATGACCCACGTCATGTGGGTCGACGCCGACGACAACCACGTCCTGATCAACACCGAGTCGCACCGCGCGAAGTTCCGGGCGGTCGAGCGCGACCCGCGGGTCACCGTCACGATCTGGCAACAGGACGACCCGTACACCTACGCCGAGGTGCGCGGCCAGGTCGTCGAAACCGTGCGCGGGCCGGAGGCTCGCGCGCACATCGACTCACTCTCGCGGAAGTACCGCGGCAAGGACTACGACGAGGCCGCGATCACGTCCGAGCGCGTGATTCTGCGCATCGCACCCGAGACGGTGCGCTTCCACTGACTCACGACACGCCGCACGCAGGCGCCGATCTCGGCCGCCACGGCGTCGAGGTCATCCACTCCCACGGCGACGACGTCGTATCCAGCACACGGCACCGTCCGGTCGAGCTCGAGTGTCAGCACCTTCCCGCGTCGTCGAACGAGAGAAAGGTCCGATGCCGCGAGCGCGGTCCAGCCGGTCAGCCGCGCGACAACGGCGTCGGAGTCGACGCGAACGCTCCTCGCCACGCCCGTCTCAGAGCCCGAGGCGCTCGAGCGTCTTGCGGTCGCGCCGCCAGCGCGGCCGCACCTTCACGACGAGCTCGAGAAACACCGAGTGCCCGACGAGCGCCTCGACCTCCGGTCGCGCCCGCGTGCCGATCTCACGGATCATCGCGCCCCGCTTCCCGATCAGAATCCCCTTCTGCGACTCGGTCTCGACGAGCACGAGCGCGCGCACCGAGTCGCCGATGTCCTCGACCTCCACGGTGAGCGCATGCGGCACCTCGTCTCGCGTGAGGTGGAGCGCCTTCTCACGCACGACCTCGGCGACGCGCTCCTCGAGCGTGAGGTCAGTCCGCTGATCGCGGGGGAAGAGGGCCGGGCCTTCGGGCAGGAGGTGGACGAGGTCGTCGCGGAGCTCGCCGATCCCGTCGCGCACCTTCGCGCTCACCGGGTGAAGCGCGTGGAAGTCGCCGAGCGTGGCCGCGACCTTCATCTGTGCCGCCACGTGGCCGTGCTTGAGGCGGTCGATCTTGTTGAGCGCGATGACGACCGGCACCCCGAGCGAGAACACGCGGCGCGCGACGAAGCGGTCGCCCGCGCCGATGCGGTCACGCGCGGAGAGCACGAGCAACACGACGTCGACGTCCTCGAACGACCCGTCGACCGTCTCCTGCATCCGCTCGGTGAGCGCATCCATCGGACGCTGGAACCCGGGAAGGTCGACGAGTACGAGCTGCCAATCGTCGCCGTTGGCGACACCGAAGATCCGGCGGCGGGTCGTGTTCGGGACGGTCGACGTGATCGCGATCTTCTCGCCGGTCAACGCGTTGACGAGTGTCGACTTGCCGACATTCGGCCGGCCGGCGACGGCGACCAGGCCGGTCTTCATGCCGGGTACGCTCTCTCGCCGGCGTGAACCAGCCCGGCGCGCCAGACGACGCAGGACATGTTCGCTTCGGACACGTCAGTTCGGCACGTGTCCGCTTGGGACATGGCGGTGAGTGACCTGTCAGGCGCGGCGTTCTCGGGCCGCCGACCTCCTCCCCACGGCTTCAGCCTATCGCCGAGACCGTGACTGGTCCGTGCCAAGTCTGTGCCGAAAGCGTGTCGATCCCTCCACAGTGCGTGCGCCATCCGTGCGCGGGCACCCCCCCCGGGAACGGAGCGCATCGGCCTCACGAGCCGAGCTGCCCGGCGTCGAACTGCTCCGGCAACAGCTCGTCGGGCGTCATCTCGACGACCCGTCCGCCGTTGCGGAACAGGACGCGCTCCACCCCCATCTCCGCAAGCCATTGACGGCACCCGCCGCACGGCGAGGCGGTGATCGCCGCGACGACGAAGTCGCCCGGCCGGTATCCCTCGGAGATCGCCCGCGAGAACGTCGTCCGCTCCGCGCAGACCCCGAGTGGGTACGCCGCGTTTTCGACGTTCACACCCTCGACGACCCGCCCGTCCCGGCACAGCACGGCGCAGCCGACGTGGAACTCCGAGTACGGCGCGTACGCGCGCGACGCGATCGCGTCCGCGGCAGCGAGGAGCTCGGCGTCCGTCATGCGTAGAAACCCTGGAAGATGACGAGCGTCACGAGCGCGCCGAGCAGGCCGCCTGACGCGACTTCGAGCGTCGAGTGGACGCCTGCCTCGATCCGTGTCTGCGCGACCAGCAACGCCATGATCAGCGTGAGTGAGGATACGAGGAAGCGGTGCTCGGTGTCGCCCAGCACGAGCGTGATCGCCATCCACGCGGCGAAGGCGACGGCCGCGTGCCCGGACGGCCAGCCGCCACGAAGCGGTGACCCGCGACCTGAGAACGCCTTCAGCGCGATCACGAGCGCGATCGTCAGCACGAGCGCGATCAACGTCAGCTCCGCCGGCGCCTCGGAGAGCTTGTCGAGCAGTCGCGAGCTTTCGTCGGCGACCTGTCCCGAGAAGACCAGATAGCCGACTGCGATCGCGTTGACCGCCGCGATCAGGACGGCCCCCGCGCCGATGTCCTTCGCGAGCTTCGCCATCGGGTCGAACGACGTCGACGCGACGTCGACAGCGGCCTCGATCGCGGTGTTGATCATCTCGGCGATCAGCACGAAGGCGATCGCGAGAAGCAACGCGATCAGCTCGAGGCGTGAGACGTCGAACGCGAGCGCGGCCACGAGCACGCCCACCGCGACGCCGAAGTGGATCCGCATGTTCCGCTGCGTCCGGAGCACGTGGATGATCCCCTCGATCGCAAAGTTGAAGCTCTCGAAGATCGAGGGCGGGCGCCGGGGCGTGATCATGGGAGATGAACTCGCTCGCGGGCCTCCATCGCCGACCCGTGCTCGTGACCGAGGAGATGGAGCAGCCCGTGCACGAGCGGCCAGCGCCACTCGTCGCCGACCACCGCGGGGCAGAGGACGACGTCACCGAGCGCACGCGGCTCGCCCTCGGGCAGCGGCGACGCGCCGTCGATCGGGAACGACAGCACATCGGTCGGCTCGTCGATTCCGAGATGCTCCCGTTTGAGCGCGCGCATCTCGTCGGCCCCGACGAAGGCGATCCCGAGCTCGCCGTCCGCCATGCCCTCGGCAGTGAGCACGTCGCGCGCGAGCGCGACCGCGGCTTCGTCCTCGACGGCAACGCCGCTTCGGTTCGAGACCTCGATCTCGAGCATCAGCGGTGCCGCGCGGAGCCCGTCTCCTCGGCGTGCCGCTTGTACGCCTCCACGATTCGCTGCACGAGCTTGTGCCGAACGACGTCCTCGTGCCCGAACTCGACGAAGCCGATCCCGTCCAGCGAGCGGAGGATGTCGCGTACCTGGATCAGCCCCGAGGCCTGCTCGCGGGGGAGATCGACCTGCGTCACGTCGCCGGTGACCACCATCCTCGACCCGAATCCGAGCCGTGTCAGGAACATCTGCATCTGCTCGGGCGTCGTGTTCTGCGCCTCGTCGAGGATCACGAACGAGTCGTTCAGGGTCCGGCCCCGCATGAATGCCAGCGGCGCCACCTCGATCGTGCCGCGGTCGATGTACGCGTTCAGCCGGTCGGCGTCCATCGTGTCGTAGAGCGCGTCGAACAGCGGGCGCATGTACGGATCGACCTTCGCGAGCACGTCTCCGGGAAGGAAACCGAGACGCTCGCCTGCCTCGACCGCCGGTCGGGTGAGGATGATCCGCCCCACCTCGCGCTCGGCGAGCGCCTTCACCGCGAGCGCGATTGCGAGGTACGTCTTGCCCGTGCCGGCCGGGCCGATGCCGAAGGTCACGGTGGACGCGCGAATCGCGTCCACGTAGCGCTTCTGCGTCACCGTCTTCGGCGCGATCTTCTTGCCGCGGTGACGCCAGACGACGTCCTCGAAGACGTCGCGGATGTCCTCCGACTGGTCGAGCGCGGCGACCACCGCCCCAACCGTGTCGGGTCCGATCGCGTGGCCTCCCTCGACCAGCTCGACGAGCTCGTCGAGCACGGCGCGGGCCTCCGCGACGCGGTTCTCGTCGCCGGACAGCGTAAGGCGGTTGCCGCGCAGCGAGATCGTGCAGTCGAGCCGTTCGCGCAGCGCGTCGAGCACGCCGTCGCCGACCCCGGCCAGCTCCGCCGCGACCTCGTTCGGAACGGTGAGAACGTCCTGCATGGATCTCAGTGTAGGGGCGGTTCCCTACGGCGCCCGCCCCGCGCGTGAAGAGGCTAGGCGAGCTTCTCGCGCACGAGCTGGCTGACGACCGAGCCGTCCGCTCGCCCGGAGACACGCGGCATCGCGTCCGCCATCACGCGGCCGAGGTCGCGGATCGAGGTGGCACCGACCTCGGCAATCACGTCGTCAACGATCTCCTCGAGCTCGTCCTCGGAGAGCTGGTCGGGCATGAACTCCTCGATCACGTCGAGCTCGAACTCCTCCCGGTCGGCCTGCTCCTCCCGGCCGGCCGCGTCGAACGCCTCCATCGCCTCGACGCGCTTCTTCCGCTCCCGTTGCAGCACCTGGAGCGACTCCTCGTCGGAGAGCGAACGCTGCAGCTCCTTCTCGGCGCCGCGAAGGGCGTTGAGGACCAGCGCGAGAGCGTCGCGACGCTGGTCGTCCCGGGCGCGGCGGGCGTCCTTGAGCTCGCCCTCGATGTCGGCAATCAGGGTCATTCGAATCCGGGGAGGCTAGCGCCCCCGAGCAGATGCCAGTGCAGATGGAACACGGTCTGCCCACCGCCCGCGCCGACATTGACGATCAGGCGGTAGTCCTCGAGCCCCGCCTTCGCGGCGGTCGCGGCGACGAACTCGAGCATGCGCTTGGCTTCGTCGGCCTCGAGCTCGCCCACGTCGCGGAACGTGTCGAGGTGGTGCTCGGGGAGGATCAGCAGGTGCGTCGGCGCCTTCGGCGCGATGTCGCGGATCGCAACGAAGCCGTCCGTGGCATGGACGTGGTCGCCGTCGCGGACGAGCTTGCAGAAGAGGCAGTCCTCACGCTGCAACGGCGAGCACCCCCTCCGCGGCCACGCCGACGCCCCGCGCCTCCACGAAGGCTCCGACCTCGCCCTCGACGAGCCAGGGCGTGTAGTCGTCCGCGTAGCCGCGTCCGGGCCGGTCGACGAGCACGCGATCCGTCGTCCCGACCCGCGTCTGCCAGCGACGCCGGCAGAGCTCGTCCGACAGCGCGCGCAGCCTGGCCCCGCGGTCGTGCTTCGTGTGGGACGTGACGGTGTCCTCGGCCGCCGTCCGCGTGCCGGGCCGGGGCGAGTAGGGGAAGACGTGCACCTTCGTCATCCCGAGCCGCTCGACGAGCCCGAGCGTTCGCTCGAACGCCGCGTCGTCCTCGGCGGGGAAGCCGACGATCACGTCCGTCGTCAGGTTCAGGCCCGCGAGCGGGGCGAGCCGCCGCTCGAACTGCGAGGAGGTGTACCGGCGACCCATCGCGCGCAGAACGCCGTCGTCGCCGGACTGCAACGGAACGTGGAGATGCGGTGAGACGGTCGGGGTCTCGAGGAGCGCGCTCACCAGAGCGTCGTCGACGTGGTTGACCTCGATCGACGAGAGTCGAAGCCGCTCGACACCGGGGATCGCGCCCGCCTCGCGGACGAGACGCGACAGCGTGAAGCCGGCGGCACGGTCGCGGAAGCAGCCGAGGTTGACGCCCGTCAGGACGATCTCGCGATGCCCCTGCGCCACCCGGCGCCGGATCTCTGCGAGCACGGCCTCCGCGGTGCGGCTCCGTGTCCCGCCGCGGACGAGAGGGATCACGCAGAAGGCGCACGAGAACGAGCAGCCGTCCTGGATCTTCACGAACGCGCGCACGCGCTCGAGCCGGTGCTCGCCGTTGACGCAGCCGATCGCTCCCACGTCACCCGCCACGAACGACGCAGCCTCGTCACCCGTGCGAGCGGTGACGACGACGTTCGACGCGGCATCGCGGAACGCGCCCTCGAGATTGGAGGTGCACCCGGTGACGTAGACCGTGCGCGCCGAGCGTGATGCCCGCGAGGCGGCCTGCCGCGACTTCGAGACCGCCTCGTGCGTGACGCAGCACGTGTTGACGACCTGGATCTCGCCGCCCTCGAG
>DASUZN010000032.1:0-3567 GCA_036376855.1 Gaiella sp.
GGCGTCGAGGATCAGGTAGACGCGCCGGTCGGTCTCGAACGGACGCAGATGCAGGTCGTGGTGGAGCGCCCGGATCTCGTCGATCCGGATCATGGCGCCGAGTGCCTCTGTGATGTGGAGGTCTGGGTGCGTGCGCCCGTCGACGCGCCGCGGGTCGCCGAGGAGCGCGCCGGCGAAGGCCTGCGCTGCCGGCCGCTTGCCGACGCCCGCAGGCCCGTGGAAGAGGTAGGCGTGCGCCGGCCCCTCGGCGAGCGCGGCTGCGAGCAGCCGCTTCGCCTCGGTCTGCTCCGGGATGTCAGCGAACGTGGTCACGGATCTCCGCGGCGACCTCGGCGATGCATCTGCGGCCGTCGACCACGACGTACCGCTCCGGGAACCTCGCCGCGAGCGTCCGGTATGCCTCCGCGACCCGGGGCCAGAACTCCGCCTCCGCGCGCTCGATGCGGTCGCCCTTGTCGCCGACGCGGGCGAGCGCGGTGTCGATGTCGATCTCGACGAGGAAGGTCAGATCGGGAAGGAGGCCGCCCACGGCGGTCAGGTTGAGCGCGAGGACCTCCTCGACCCCGAGCTCGCGGCCGGCACCCTGGTAGGCGACGGACGAGTCGACGTAGCGGTCGCAGACGACCGTCGCGCCGCGGGCGAGCGCCGGCCGGATCAGCTCGTCGACGTGCTGCGCGCGCGCGGCGGCGTAGAGCGCCGCCTCCGCCCACGGGGCGACGTGGTCGCCGTGGAGGACGAGGTCGCGGATCTGCTCCCCGAGCGGCGTGCCTCCCGGCTCGCGCGTGAGCACCACCTCGACTCCGGTCTCCTCGAGCGCGCGGGCGAGCAGCCTTGCCTGCGTCGTCTTGCCGCAACCGTCGAGGCCCTCGAAGCTGACGAACATCCGCCGGGACGTTAGTAGGCTCTCCCGATGCGCGCGCTCGTCACCGGCGGGGCCGGGTTCATCGGCTCCCATCTCGTCGACGCGCTCGTCGCGCGGGGCGACGAGGTCGTCGTGCTCGACGACCTCAGCACGGGTCGGCGCGACTACGTCAACCCGGCTGCGCAGTTCCGGCCCCACGACGTTCGCGAGCCGTTCGAGAGACCCGCCGACGTCGTCTTCCACCTCGCCGCGCAGGCCGACGTCGGCACGTCGATGGAGCGGCCGTCGTTCGACGCGGAGGTGAACGTCGTCGGGACGGTGAACGCGCTCGAGGCGGCCCGTGCCGCGGGCGCGCATCTCGTCTTCTCGTCGACGGGCGGGGCGATCTACGGCTCCGTGCACGAGCCCGCGGGCGAGGACTCGGCGCTGCACCCGGTCTCCGCGTACGGCCTCGCGAAGCGCTCGGCCGAGGTGTACCTCGACGGCTGGAACCGGATCTTCGACACCCATCACGTCGCCCTTCGCTTCGCGAACGTCTACGGGCCGCGGCAGTCGGCGGCGCTCGAGGGCGGCGTGATCGCGATCTTCCTCGAGCGGCTCGCCGCGGGCGAGCCGACGACGATCTTCGGCGACGGGACGATCACCCGCGACTTCGTCCACGTCGACGACGTCGTGCGCGCCCTGCTGCTGGCGGCCGAGCACGACGGAGGCGTCTTCAACGTCGGCACGGGCGTCGAGACGACGGTTGCCGAGCTGCACGCGCTGTGCGAGCAGGCGCTCGGTGTTGACGCACCGCCGTCGTACGGCGCGGCGCGCGCGGGCGACGCGCTGCGCAGCGTCCTCGACACGACGAAGGCGAGCGCCGAGCTCGGCTTCACGGCCACCGTGGCGCTGGCCGAGGGCGTCGCCGCGACCGTGTCGTCGCCGTGATCCACGAGCTGCCGCTCGGCTCGACGCGGCTCCACGGGGCGTTCTCGCGCGACCTGTCGCCCGTTCTCACCGTCGATCCGGGCGACTCCGTCCGCTTCTCGCTCCCCAACTCGGCGTGGCGGCTCGGCCCCGACGAGGAGATCGAACGGCCCGACCCCGCCGTCGACACGGGCCACGCGCTCCTCGGCCCGATCGCGGTGCGCGGCGCGCGAGCCGGACAGACGCTCACCGTGCGGATCGACGAGCTCACGCCCGGCGACTGGGGCGAGACCTTCGACGATGCGGGCCGCCGCGTGCAATGGGAGCTGCGCGACGGTGTCGGTCACACAGGAGGCAGGACGGTGCGCCTTGCCCCGTTCCTCGGTGTGCTCGGGATGCCGCCGGCCGAGCCCGGCATCCATTCGACCAGGCCGCCGCGACCGACCGGCGGGAACATCGACTGCAAGGAGCTCGTGCCAGGCACGACGCTCTATCTCCCGATCGCGGTCGACGGCGCGCTGCTCTCGGCCGGCGACGGCCACGGCGCGCAGGGCGACGGCGAGGTGAGCGGCTGGGCAATCGAGTCCCCCGTCGAGGGCCGGCTGACGCTCGGCGTCCGCGACGACCTCGAGCTCTCGTGGCCGATCGCCCGCACGGCCGACGCGTGGCTCACGTTCGGCTTCGACGAGGATCTCGGACACGCCGCGCAGATCGCCGTCGACGGCATGCTCGACCTGATGGAGCGCGAGCGCGGCATCCCCCGGGACGAGGCGCTCGTACTCGCCTCGGTCGCGGTCGATCTCCGCGTGACGCAGATCGTGAATCTCGCCGTCGGAGTGCACGCCGTCCTCCGCGACGACGCCCTTCGCTGACGCGGGAAGGAGTCGCCCGGGCACGGGCGAATCCATCCGCGTCGTGGACCATCCGTTTCGCCTCGATCACTCCGAGCTCGCCATCCGCCCCTGGCGCACGGCGACCCTCGTCGTCGCCGGCATCGCGGCCCTCGAGCTCGTGCTGCTGGTGATGCTGGGCGGCGCGCTTCTGGCAAAGCCGGACCGCGGGGCCGCGCGGAAGGCGACGGCATCCAAGGCCGTCGCCGCCAAGCACGAGACGAAGCCGACGCCGGCCCCGGCGAAGGCGACGAAGACCGACAAGGCAGCCCCGGCCCAGCTTCCGCGGGGCAAGGTGACCGTGGTCGTCCTGAACGGGAACGGTCGTCAGGGCGCTGCGGCCGCGGCGGCGTCACGCGTGAGCGGCAGGGGCTACCGCATCAGCCTCGTCGCGAACGCGCCGAGCCACGACTACGCGACGTCGCTCGTCATGTACCGCCCGGGATTCCAGGGCGAGGCGCGCAGGCTCGCGCGCGATCTCGGCGTGAAGGTCGTGAGCCCGCTCGACGGCGTGCGGCCGGCGCAGCTCCACGGCGCGCAGGCCGTGCTCATCCTCGGCGGCTGAGCAGCCTCACCTCTCGCAGGCGCCGTCGTTGACGGCGTCCTTCGCGACGTCGAACGGGCCGCCGGGGAACCACCGACTGGATGCGGGGTCGAGCGTGTACGAATGGTTGAACGCCGCGTACGCGGCGCACTGGTCGTGCGTTGCGATCGCCTGGTAGAGCCCGAGGTCGTACCAGGTGTCGGGGTTCTCCGGCTGGAGCTCGGTCGCCTTCTCGTACCAGGCAATCGCCGCGACCCTGTCGCCGGCCGCATCCGCGGCGAGCGCGCGTGCCTGGAGTGGCCCGAGCGCAAGCGGATTGAGAAGGCGGGCTCGATCGGCCGCGTCGACGGCGTCGGCCACGT
>DASUZN010000033.1:0-8598 GCA_036376855.1 Gaiella sp.
GCAGCGATGTTCGCGCCCTCGTGGAACGCGCCCTCCGATGTCGCCCCGTCGCCGAACAGCGCCACCGCGACCGCGTCCGAGCCCTTGAGCCGCAGACCCCACGCCAGCCCGGCTGCGTGGGGAACGTGCGTCGCGATCGGGACGCAGATCGACGCCACGTTCACCTCGTCGGGGCTCCACCACCCGGACGGGTGGCCCCGCCACCACTGGAGGATCGTCGTCGCGGGCAGCCCGCGCAGGAGCCCGATCGCCGACTCGCGGTAGCTCGGGAAGATCCAGTCGCGTCGCTCGAGCGCGTGCACCGCGCCTGCCTGGATCGCCTCGTGGCCCCGGTAGATCGCGTAGGTCCCAATGCGACCCTGACGGTGGTAGACGACCGAGCGCTCGTCGTACGTGCGAAGTAGGACAAGCGAGCGATGGAGCGCGAGGAGCGCGGCGTCGTCGAGGCCGTCGAGACGCCGGTCGGGCATGCCGTCGACCCCGATCACCCGGGTCAACCCCTCTTCGACGGCGCCGTGCTGCATACCTGAAGTGAAACAGCGTTTCTGTTTTGGTGTCAAGTCGTCGGTCACCGCGCCGCCGCCGACCGATGTCAGGTTCGGACACCGCACGGCGCCTGCCACCGACCCGCTCCGCCGACGGCAATCCTGCGAGACTCCGCGTGCCATGTCGGTTCCTGCCAAGTTCGTCGTCGAGCCCGTCCGCACGGCGCGGACGTTCGAGGCCGCGATCGAGCACCTGACCGAGGCGATCGAGCAGGCCGGGCTCCGCACCGGCGAGCGCCTCCCGAACGAGGGCGCCCTCGCCGAGCAACTCGGGATCTCCAAGCCGACGCTCCGGCAGGCGCTCCGCGTGCTCGAGCTGTCCGGTCTCGTCGCGGTGCGGCGCGGGAAGTCCGGCGGCATCTTCGTGGCCACCGACCTCGTTCCGTCCGTCGCGATCTTCACGGCGGTCAAGCTCGAGGAGGAGGCGGCGATCGACGTCCTCCGCGCGCGTCGGGTGCTGGAGCGGGCGGTCGCGCAGGAGGCGATGCGCGTCGCGACGGCCGCCGATCTCGTCGAGCTGGAGCGCACTGTCGATCTCCTCGAACGGCATCTCGGAGCGCGGTCGAGCGTGATGCGGGCAGATGCGATGTTCCACCGGGCGCTCGTCCGAAGTTGCCGAAACGAGACGATCCAGGCCGCCATGCGCGGCGTCGGACGCGGTCTCGCGCCGATCCGGGACGCCTACAGCGGTGGCGTCGCCTACGACCGTCAGACCCTCGACGTCCACCGCCGCCAGCTCACCGCGATGCGCGGCCGCGACGAGAAGGAGCTCGACGCGGTCCTCGACGAGCACTTCCGGATGCTAGAGACGCAGTTCGCGAAGGGGATCGGCCGGCGGTGGGGCGAGCTCTTCGGCGTGCGTGCGCGCCGCAGCGCCTGAACGCCGGTTCGAACGCCGGGTCTGACCGCCGGGGTCTACCCGGGGACGAGCGCCCGGACGGCGCGCGGCTCCGACTCGAAGACGACCCGCTCGACGTCGCCGAGGTCCTCGCCGTCGACCTGGAGCGGCATCGTCCGGTCGCACGACACGACGATCCGGTCGACGTCGTGGAGCACCGTGAGCCCACGGCGGGGTGCTGCCCCCCGCAACAGGGAGACGAGCAGCCGCAGCATGCCGAGAGGGCCGACGGACGCCGGTGCGACGACGTCCAGGCCGGCGTCGAACGACGCGTGCCGCGCGACCCGAACGGGTAGCCGCCCGGCGTACGTATAGGGGTCGCAGTTCGCGACGAGCACGAACGCTGCGCGGCCGACATCCTCGATCTCGAGCGCCTCGGGGAAGCGTCCACGCGTCGCCGCGACGAGCCCGACCGCCTCGCGAACGAAGGCTGCATCGCCGGGCCGGCGCCCGTCGGCGGCTCGGCCCCGATCGTCGATCCGCCGTACGAGCTCGGCGTCGAACCCCACGCCCGCGTTGAACGAAAACCGCCGCCCGTTGACGCGGCCGAGCCCGATCGCCCGCTCGACGCCGCCCGTGAGGAGCCGCGCCGCGGCGACAGGGTCGCGGCCGAGCCCGAGCGCCCGAGGCAGCACGCTCGTTCCGCCCCCGGGCAGGAAGCCGAGCGGCACCGGCCGGGTGACGCCGTTCAGCACCTCGTTGTACGTCCCGTCGCCCCCGAGGACGTAGATCGCGTCGGCGGACGCCTCGTGCTCCCGGGCGAGCGCCGTCGCCTCACCCGCGGCGCTCGTGCGGAGCACCTCGACGCCCGCCGGAAGCGCCGCGAGCACGCGCTCGACGACCTCCTCGGAGACCTTGCTCGCGCGCGGGTTGACGATCAGGACGGTGCCCACGGCGACAGCCTACGACGGGCGCGTCGCGTACCCCCTGACGCCGTCGAGCAGGATCGCGAAGAACCGGTCTGCGAGCTCGTTCGTGTCCGCGCCGGGCCGGATCCAGGTGTACGCCCAGTTGGCGGCCGAGAGCACGAGCAGGACGGCCGCCTCGACGTCGAGGTCGGAGCGGAGGGCGCCTCGCTCGGCCGCGTCCTGCAGCAGCTCGCGCCAGCGCTCCTCGTAGCGACGGCGCTCCGCCCGGAACGCCGTCCTCTCCGGCTCGTCGAGGAAGCGCCACTCGCGCGTGAAGACCGTCGCGGCGCTCACCTGCGCGGCGACGACGCCGAGATGTGCGCGCAGCGCGAGACGGATCCGCTCGAGCGGCTCACCGTCCTCCACACCGTCGAGCGCCGCGTGGAACGTCGCGGCGCCGTCGCGCGTGATCACGACGAGAAGCTCCTGCTTCGACTCGGTCAGCGAGTACAGCGACCCCTTCTGGAGGCCCATCGCCTCGGCCAGGTCGGCCATCGACGTCCCGTGGTAGCCGCGCTCGGCGAAGAGCCGCGAGGCGACCGTGACGAGCTCCTCGC
This sequence comes from Gaiella sp., assembly GCA_036376855.1. GTDB lineage: Bacteria > Actinomycetota > Thermoleophilia > Gaiellales > Gaiellaceae > Gaiella. The sequence continues at coordinate 2,909 of DASUZN010000033.1, forward strand.
GCCTCGTCGCCATGTGGCGGATGCTACCGGTCGTTCGGTAGCATCGAGGTGTGGACGCACGCACCGAGGAGTTCCTCGCGCACGTGCAGTCGGGCGGTCTCGTCGAGGCCGGCGACTGGATGCCGGACGAGTACCGCAAGCGCCTCACGAAGTTCGTCGAGATGCACGCGAACTCCGAGCTGATGGGCGTCCTTCCCGAGCGCGACTGGATCCTCCGCGCCCCCACCCTGCAGCGCAAGCTCGCGCTCACCGCGAAGATCCAGGACGAGGCCGGCCACGCGCAGCTCCTCTACCGCATCGTGGAAGACCTCGGCAAGCCCCGCGAAGCCTGCCTCGACGACCTGATCGCCGGCAAGTCGAAGTTCCACAACGTCTTCCACTACCCGACGAAGAGCTGGGGCGACGTCGGCGTGATCGCCTGGCTCGTGGACGCGGCCGCGATCATCTCGCAGAAGGCGCTCCTCAAGTGCTCGTACGCGCCCTACGCGCGGATCATGCGCAAGATCTGCTGGGAGGAGTCGTTCCACATCCTCCACGGCCGCGATGTCGTGCTGACTCTCGTCACCGGCACCGCCGGGCAGCGCGAGCTCGTCCAGGAGGCGCTCGATCGCTGGTGGGAGCCGCTGATGATGTTCCACGGGAACCCGATCCCCGTCGACGAGGACCCGATGGTGCACTGGCGGATCAAGAGCCAGGCCAACGAGGAGGCGCGCCAGCAGTTCCTCGAGGGGTATGTCCCCCAGGTCTGGGAGCTCGGCCTGACGCTCCCCGACCCGAAGCTCACGCGCGGCGAGGACGGCGTCTGGGCCTACACGGAGCCCGACTGGGAGAAGCTGCTGGCGGTGGTCTCCGGGAACGGGCCTGCATCGGCGGAGCGGATCGCGTTCCGCAAGCTCTCGCGCGCCGAGATCGACTGGGTCTCGCGCACGGTGCTCGCCGAGGCGGCGTGACCGGTACCCCGGTCTGGGAGGTCTTCCGCCGCGAGCGGGCGGGCGCCCCCATGCAGCACGCCGGCTCGATCGTCGCGCCCGACGAGCGCTTCGCCGAGGTCTACGCGCGCGAGCAGTACGGCAGACGGGGGGAGTCGACCGCGCTCTGGTTGGTCCGGCGCGAGGCCGTCGACGAGATCGAGGATTTCGTGGACGAGTTCGACCTCAAGTACCGCCGGGTCGACGGGTACTCGATCAAGGAGCGGCTCGCGGAGGCACGTGCAGCGGCCGGGGCTCGAGAGCCGTGAGCGACCGCGTCGCCCTCCTGCTCACGCTGGCCGACGACGAGCTCATCCTCGGCTGGCGGAACTCGGAGTGGACAGGGATCGCGCCGTCCCTCGAGGAGGACGTGGCGTTCTCGTCGATCGCCCAGAACGAGATCGGGCACGCGCGCGCACTGTACGAGCTCGCCGCGCGGGATCTCGGCACCGACGCCGACGCGCTCGCGTTCGACCGCGCGCCCGAGGAGTACCGCTCGGCGCCACTCGTCGAGCTGCACCGGCTCGAGTGGGCGCGCACGATCGCGCGGCACTGGCTCTACGAGACGGCCGACGCGATCCGGCTCGCGGCGCTCCGCGCCTCGGACGATCCCGAGCTCGCGGGCATCGCCGCCAAGATCGACCGCGAGGAGGCCTACCACCGGATCCACGCCGAGATGTGGGTCGACCGGCTGCTCGGCTCCGAGGAGGGCAAGCCGCGGCTCGAGGCGGCGCTCGACGAGCTGTGGCCGTATGCGCTCGGCGTGCTCGACGAGGAGCTCCGTCTGGAGCTCGTGCGGCGAGTCGGGGAGAAGCTGGGACGGCAGATGCCCGCGGTCGAGCCGATCGGGCGCGGCCGTCACGAGCCCGAGCTTGCCGAGCTGCTCGACGAGATGACGATGGTGCGCCGCTCGGCGCCCGCGGAGGCGCGGTGGTGAGCCCCGCCGACAACGCTTGCGCTGATTCGACACAAGTGTTGTCTCGCGACCGCATCTGGCGGGCGCTCGCGGAGATCCCCGACCCGGAGATCCCGGTGATCTCGATCGTCGACCTCGGCGTGGTCGCCGACGTCCGCATCGAGGGCCGGCGGGTAGAGGTCGACTTCACGCCGACGTTCATGGGCTGCCCGGCGCTCGACGCGATGCGCACGCAGATGGAGGACGCGATCCGGGCACTCGGTGCCGAGCCCGACGTCCGCGTCGTCCTCGACGACTCCTGGTCGACCGACCGGATCAGCGCCGACGGTCGCGAGAAGCTCCGCGCCGTCGGCTTCGCGCCTCCCACGCGTCGAAGCGGCCAGGCTCCGACGCTCGTCCAGCTCGAGCGTGGGCCGTTCCGCTGCCCGTGGTGCGGGTCGACCGACACGACGCTCGAGAACGTCTTCGGCCCCACACCGTGCCGCTCGCTCCGGTACTGCAACGCGTGCCGCCAGCCGTTCGAGCAGTTCAAGACGATCTGATGGCGACGAGCGCATACCTCCACGCCGCCAACCAGCCGCCGCCGCTCACCGGCTACGACCTGTTCTCCGAGAACCGGCCGCTCGTGGAGGCGCTGCGCCGTGAAGGCGGTGCCCACGAGGAGGAGCGCTGCGCGACGTTCGGCCGGCTCTGCGGCGGGTCGCCGCTCGAGCTCGGGCGGCTCGCGAACGAGCACCCGCCGGTCCTCCGCACCCACGACCGCTTCGGCGAGCGGATCGACGAGGTCGAGTTCCACCCCGCCTGGCACGAGCTGCTCGGGCTCGGCGTCGCGCACGGGCTCCACTCCGCCGCAGGAGGCCACGTCGGCCGCGCGGCCCGGTTCATGACGCTCGCCTATGCCGAGGCGGGAGTCGGGTGCCCCCTCTCGATGACGTTCGCCTCCGTGCCCGCGCTTCGCGCGGCGGCGCCGGAGCTCACGGACGAGTGGGGATCGCTGCTCGGGTCGACAACGTACGAGCCGGGGCTTCGGCCACCGCTCGACAAGGCCGGGGCGCTCTGCGGGATGGCGATGACGGAGCGCCAGGGTGGCTCCGACGTGCGCGCGAACGAGACGCACGCCGACCCGTCCGGCGACGCGTACCTGCTGAACGGCGACAAGTGGTTCTGCTCCGCGCCGATGTCGGATGCGTTCCTCGTCCTCGCGCAGGCGCCGGACGGCCTCACCTGCTTCCTCGTGCCGCGCGTGCTGCCCGACGGGAGCCGCAACGGCTTCCGCATCGACCGTCTGAAGGACAAGCTCGGCAACCGCTCGAATGCCTCGGCCGAGATCCGGCTCGAGGATGCTGTCGCACACCGCGTCGGCGACGAGGGCCGCGGCGTCGCGACGATCATCGAGATGGTCGTCCACACGAGGCTCGACTGCGTCCTCGGATCGACGGCGCTCATGCGCCGGGCGGTCGCCGAGGCGACCCATCACGCCGCGCACCGATCCGCGTTCGGCCGGCCCCTCTCGGAGCAGCCCCTGATGCAGAACGTGCTCGCCGACCTGTGCCTCGATGCCGAGGCCGCGACGGCGACGGCGCTGCGCTTGGCGCGGGCCTTCGACGAGGCCGACCACGCGTTTCGCCGCCTCGCGACCGCCGTGGCGAAGTTCTGGGTCTGCAAGGCGACGCCGCCGCTCGTTGCCGAGGCGCTCGAGTGTCTCGGCGGCAACGGCTACGTCGAGGAGTCGAGCCTGCCCCGCCTCTACCGCGAGAGCCCCGTCAACTCGGTGTGGGAGGGCTCGGGGAACGTCAACTGCCTCGACGTCCTCCGCGCGCTCGCCCGGGAGCCGGAGAGCCGTGAGGCCTTCGTCGCCGAGCTTGAGCTCGCCCGCGGCGCGAACCGCGACCTCGATACGACGCTCTCCGCGCTCGGCGGGGAGCTCGACGCCGCCGACGAAGCGGGCGCACGCCGGCTCGTCGAGCGACTCGCACTCGCGCTGCAGGCCTCGCTCCTCGTGCGGCACGCGCCCGCCGAGGTCGCGGATGCCTTCTGTGCGACGAGACTCGGCGGCGAGGGCGGGCGTGCGTACGGGACGCTGCCCTCGAGTATCGACCCGGTCGCGATCGTCGAGCGCCACCGTCCCCACCCCGGGTAGTAGCCTGCGGGTGTGTCCGTCGAGATCTTCTACTGCCCCGTCTGAAACGGCTACGACCGCCGGGCCGCGAGTCTCGCGGCCGCGTTGACGGAGGCAGGTCACGACGCCGTCGCGCTCGAGGGCGCGAAGAGCCAATACGACGTCGTCGCCGACGGGACGCTCGTCTTCTCGAAGCAGCGCGAGGGCCGCTTCCCGGAGGACGACGAGGTGCTCGCACTCCTGCGAGCCCGATCCTGACGATTCGCCTAGTGTCCCGGCGATGGCGCTGCTCCGTGCTCACGAGCTGACCAAGACGTTCGGCTCGGTGCGGGCGCTCGACGGCGTCAGCTTCGAGATCGACGAGGGCATCACAGGTCTGCTGGGGTCGAACGGAGCCGGAAAGAGCACGTCGCTCAAGCTGTTCCTCGGTCTCATCGACCCGGACTCGGGCACGGCGGAGGTGCTCGGGTCGGAAGCGCGCAGCTCACCCGAGGTCCGCGCGCGCGTCGGCTACGCGCCCGAGCACGACTGCCTCCCGCGCAACGTGTCGGCGGCGGAGTTCCTCGCCTACATGGCACGGATCAGCGGCCTGCCGCGGACGGCCGCGAGGCTGCGCGCGTCCGACGTGCTCCGCCACGTCGGTCTCTTCGAGGAGCGCTACCGGCCGATGGAGACGTACTCCACCGGCATGAAGCAGCGGGTGAAGCTCGCGCAGGCGCTCGTCCACGATCCGGTGATCGCGTTCCTCGACGAGCCGACGGCCGGCCTCGACCCGCTCGGCCGCCGCGAGATGCTCGAGCTCATCCGGCGCGTCGGCGGCGAGTTCGGGATCAGCATGGTCATCTCCACCCACCTGATGGGTGACGTCGAGCGGGCGTGTGACTCGGTCGTCGTGCTCGACGCGGGGCGGCTGCTCCGCTCCGGGCCGGTGTCGGGCTTCACGGAGGAGACCGAGACGCTCGAGGTCGAGCTGCTCGAGGGCGCCGAAGCGGTCGTCGCCGCGCTCCGCAGCCGCGGCCTCGAGCCGGTGCTCGCCGGTCGCAGGTTGACGCTCCAGGGCGTCTCCGGGGAGGACTACGACACGCTGCGCGACGTGATCGTCGACGCCGGCGCGCTCCTCTACCGCCTCGCTCCCGCCCGTCACTCTCTCGCCGACGTCTTCACGGGCGACGGGGCCGAGACACCGCCGAAGGCGGCTGCGTCGTGAGCTCCGGGCCAGCCGAGGTCTTCGACCTCGGCTACCGCGGCTACGAGGGCGAGCGAACCGGCCGCTGGGCGCGGCGGGACGCGATCTGGCGCGACGGCATCCGCATCTCGCTCGGTCTCGGTCGTGGCGTCGGCGCGAAGGTCGCGCCCTGGTTCTTGCTCGCGCTCGCGCTCGTCCCGATGGTCGTGCTCGTCGTCGTGGCCGCGTTCGTCGGCCCGGCGACGAACCCGGACGACTTCGAGCTCCCGTCGTACGGCGACTACTACGGGTACGCGATGGTGCCGCTCGCCCTCTTCGCGGCGGTCGTCGCGCCCCTCCTGATCTGTCCCGATCGGAGCGACCGCGTGCTCTCGCTCTACGCAGCGCGGCCGATCACGTCGCTCGACTACGTCGGCGCGCGCTGGGCAGCCTTCGCGACGGTCGCGCTCGCGGCTGCGTGGGCGCCGGAGGCCGTGCTCTTCGCTTGGAACGTCCTGGACG
>DASUZN010000034.1:0-4218 GCA_036376855.1 Gaiella sp.
CCGGCCCGACCTCGGTCGGGCCGGGGCGTCTCGAGGCTCAGCGCTCGCCGCGGACCTGATGCTCGCGCACCAGCGCGACCAAGCTCTCGTAGTCTTCTGCGCACGCGGCGCAGTTGTGCAGGTGCGTGGCGAAACCGGGGAAGAGCTCGCGGGCGTCCCGGCCTTCGACCTCGAGCTCCACATACTCCGCGATGACGGCGAGACCGCCGTTGCAGCCCGCGTCCTCGCCGGGCATGCCGAGCAGCCCCGTGAGTGGTTCGCTCATCATGCCTCCACCGGGTCGAGATGGCCCTCGCGCTCGAGACGCCGCCGGAGCTTCCGCCGCGCGTCGTGGAGCACCTTGTAGACGGCTCCGCGCGTCGAGCGTAGCTCGCCCGCGACCACGTCGATCTGGACGTCGTTCAGCGCGACCGCGACAAAGACGTCGCGCTGGCGCGGTGAGAGCTCCTCCCTCACCGCCCGGCGCAGCGCGCGGAGGAGCTCCTGCGACTCGACCTTCGCCTGGGCCGCGGTCCCGCGGACGGCGAGCCTGTCCCACGTGGCGTCGTCGTCGGCGGTCGGGATGGTGCCGCCGCGCCACGCGTGCCGGCGCAGCTTCGTCGAGACCTCGAGGACGACGAACCCGTAGGCCCAGGTCGTGAAGCGGCTGGCGCCGCGGTAGGAGTCGAGCTTTCGCGTCACCGCGACCACCGCGTCGTCGGCGGCCTGACGGCAGAGATCGTCGAGCTCCGCGCCGCGGATCTCCGGATAGAGGGTGCGGCGGCGACCCGCCTCGCTGTTGGCGGCGCGAAGCAGGAGATCGTGGAGGCGCTCGAGCGCGAGGTCGCGCTCGGTTCCCGAAGCCCGAAGACCGCCGACCCACGCGCGCGATTCCGGGTCGAGCCGCTCGGGCATCGAGCCGGAGGCGATCGGGGGCGGCTCCGATCCCACGGTCGTGGGCAGCGTAGTCACCTCATGTGAGCGGCGGGCGGCCGCAGGTTCTTACGCGCGTAAGGACCGCGCCGGTATGGACGCAGACCCCCTGTCACCCACCGACGACAGGAAGGATCACATGACCGCTCATCGGACAGCCACGGTCGACGGACTCTCGGTCTTCTACCGGGAGGCCGGCGACCCCGGCAATCCCAGGTTGCTGCTGCTCGGCGGCTTCCCGGCCTCCTCGCACCAGTTCCGCAACCTGATCCCGGCGCTCGCCGAGCGCTTCCACGTCCTCTCCCCGGACTACCCGGGCTTCGGCAACACCGACATGCCGGAGGCCTTCGAGTACACGTTCGACCGTCTCTCCGAGATCGTCGAGGGCCTGCTCGAGCAGGTGGGCTTCTACCCGTTCGGCCTGTACCACCAGGACTACGGCGGCCCGGTCGGGAACCGCATCGTCGGTCGCCGCCCGGAGTGGCTCGAGTGGCAGGTGATCCAGAACTCGAACGCGTACGAGGAGGGCTTCACCGGGGCGTGGGACGGCATCCGCCACGCGCTCTGGGTGGACCGCAGCCCCGCGACGGAAGCGCCCCTCTTGCCGTTCCTCGAGGTCGACGGCGTCAAGCTCGTGTACACCCACGGGCACCGCGACCCCGAACGGATCAGCCCGGACAACTGGAACATGGATGCCCACTTCCTCGAGCGTCCTGGCGCACGCACCGCCCAGCTCGATCTCCTCTACGACTACCGCACCAACGTCGAGCTCTACCCGCAGTGGCAGGCGTTCCTGCGCGAGCGCAGGCCGAAGACCCTGATCCTCTGGGGGGAGAACGACATCTTCTTCACGCCGGAGGGCGGCCGTGCGTACCTGCGCGACCTGCCGGACGCCGAGCTGCACATGCTCGACAGCGGGCACTTCGCCGTCGAGGACTCGCTCGAGGAGATCGTCGAGCACGTCGAGCGCTTCCATGCCGAGCAGGTCGTCGGCAGCGCGGACGCGGCCGAGCCGGTCGGGAGCACCCGATGAGGGTGCTCTCCGTCAACGTCGGCCTCCCGCGCGTGGTGACCTGGAGAGGAAAGCCGGTCACGACCGGCATCTTCAAGGAGCCTGTCGCCGTGCGCGTGCCGCTCCGCACCCTCAACCTCGACGGCGACGGCCAGGCCGACCTCCGCGTCCACGGCGGGCCCGACAAGGCCGTGTACGCCTACCCGTCGGAGTCCTACGAGCTCTGGTCGCGCGAGCGACCGGAGCTCGCCCTCGGCTCCGGCGTGTTCGGCGAGAACCTCACCACGGAGGGGCTTCTCGACGACGACGTCAGCGTCGGCGACCGCTTCCGGGTGGGCACGGCCGAGCTCGTCGTGACCCAGCCGCGGCTCCCCTGCTTCAAGCTCGGGATCAGGATGGGTCGCGACGCGTTCGTGACCGAGTTCCTCGAGCGAGGGCTGCTCGGCTTCTACCTCGCCGTCGTCCGCGAGGGCGACGTAGCCGCGGGAGACCCCATCGTCGAGCTGCACCGCGATCCGCGTCGATTCGGGGTGACCGAGGTCGCGCGTCTCTACGCCCAGGACCGGGACGATGTCGAGGGGATGCGCCGCGCCGCCAGCCTCGACGTCCTGCCGGCGAGCTGGCGCGATCACTTCCGGAAGCGTGCTCAGCGAGCGCGCGACCGCGCTTCGGCGCGGTCGTCGCACGCGACGTTGACGTAGCCCGAGCGGAACGGCCGCGCCTCCCCGGATTCCGCGTCGTACGTGTGCCGCCAGACGCAACCCGTGTCGTTCGTCAGCAGGTGGATCGAGACGGACGTCTCCGCGGATGTGGTTCGCACCCGGTGGATGTCGTCGTGCGGCGGGATCAGCGCGTAGAAGTCGCCCGGGCGGAGCGACCGGCGCTCGACGAGCTCGAGTGCGTCGTCTCCCTCCGTGTAGATCTCCTCGTCCTGCGTGCCGCGGTAGAGGCCGACGAGCCCCCAGGCGAGGTGGTCGTGGATCGGCGTCTGCGAGCCCGGCGGGACGACGAGCGAGAAGAGCGACAGCGAGCCGTCGCCGGCGCGGTAGAGGAGCCACTGGCCGATGCCTCCGCCCATCCCACTCTCCGGGGCGTCGGCCCGGAACGCCGCGGGCAGCCAGTCCGGGTCTGCGAGCAGCTCCGAGAACCGCGGCCGGATCGTCTCGCACGCGGATTCCGGCGACGACGAGCCTGCGATCGCCGTCTCGACGCCTGCGACGAACGCTCGTACGACGGGTGTGTCGAGCACGAACTCTGCGGCCATGGTCGACCTCGATCGCTGTGGGGGGCGTCTCGCGCGGCCGCGTCAACGTAGGCCGGGCCGCCGCCTCCGTCAAGCAGTCGTCGAAGGACACGCACGCTCACGGGCGAAGGACGTCATTCCATGGCATGGCGCGTGGACGAGGTCTGGCTCGACGCCGATCTGCTCTGGTTCCGGGAGGAGCGGCGCACGCCGTTCGGAGCGGCGGCGCTCGCAGCGCCGGCGTTTGCGGGCGACCTGCTCGATCGCCGGCTCTTCGCGCCGGTCGAGACCGGGCTCGAAGCGTCGCGGCGGCGGCGTCTCGCGTCGCGCGCCGCGCGGCGGCGGAAGCTCGCGACGCGGACGGTCCCCGCCGTCGCGCTCGTCCTCGGGTCGGCCACGATGCTGCCCATCGCCGTGCTCCGCCACGGTTCCGCAGGGGCGACGGGCCCGCTGCTCGAGGATCCGCCGAGCCTCACGTTCCAGGCCGGCGAGTTCGGCTTCCACCTCCCGCGCAAGCCGGCTCCACCCGTCCGCGTCGAGCGCACCCGCGCCGAACTGCTGTCGGCGGAGCTCGAGTCGGTCTCGTGGCGACGCGCGACCTCGGCGGGCCTCTGGTTCGCCGGCCACCTCCACGACGGGACGCAGTTGCCGCTCGCCGGGCCGGACTGGGTCACCTGGGACCCGGTGACGGACAGGACACCGAACGAGCCGTGGCGGCTGTACGGGAACGAGCGGACGATCAGGACGCTCGTCTCCGTGATCGCCGCCTACCGATCCGCGCATCCTCAGGCGCCGCGGGTCGTGATCGGAGACAACAGCCGCCGCGGCGGCGGCCCGCTCGACCAGCACGCCTCGCACCAGAACGGGCTCGACGTCGACGTCTACTACCCCCGTCGCGACGGACATCCCAGCGCGCCGATCGCGACGAGCCAGGTCGACCACCGGCTCGCGCAGGCCCTCCTCGACGGGTTCGTTACCGCGGGCGCGCACATGATCTTCGTCGGGTACTCCGCGGGACTCTCGGGCCCGTCCGGCGTCGTCGTGCCGTACC
>DASUZN010000035.1:0-5125 GCA_036376855.1 Gaiella sp.
ACGCGGACGGGCTCTTCGGCCTCGAGCCGGTGCGGCGCGACGCGCCGACCGTCCTGACGCCGCACGCGGGTGAGCTGGCGCGGCTGCTCGACGTCGAGTCCGCGTGGGTCTCGGCGCATCGGCTCGAGGCGGCGGCGTCCGCGGCCGAGCGGTTCGGCGCAGTCGTCCTCCTCAAGGGGGCGGACACGATCATGCGCGCGCCCGACGGCCGCACCGTCGTGTGCGACACGGGCCCACCCTCGCTCGCCACCGCCGGGACGGGTGACGTGCTGACCGGCGTCGTCGGTGCATTCCTGGCGAAGGGCCTGGACCCGGTCGACGCCGCCGCGGCAGCGGCCCTCGCACACGGCCTCGCCGCCCGATCCGTGCCGCACCAGGCGGGTCTCGTCGCCTCCGACGTGGCCGCTGCACTTCCGTCCGTCCTCTCCTGACCGAACGTCCAGAGATGCGGCCTCCCCGGCGCGAGTTACCCCGTTCGGGGGAGAGCTGGACTGTTGGCAGCGCCGAGACCAAGGGCCTTGTCTCCCATTCGACTGCAAGGAGTGGACATGGTTCATCGGAAGCGCAGGCGTCGGCTGGTGCTCGTCGCGCTGCTCGCCTTCGTGCTCGGCACGACTGCGTTCGCGTACGCCGCGAACATCACGTTCAACGGTGCCTCGAACGCCGGCGCGGCCGGTGAGGGTGCGGGCACGATCAGCGGCTACAACGTCACGAACATCAAGTACACGCTGGACAACAACGATCCCGCGAACATCACCGGGGTCGAGTTCGCTCTCAACCCGGACACGGCCACGACGGTCAAGGCCAAGATCACCGGCATGGCGTCGTGGGGGACCTGCACCGATGCCGGCACGACCTGGCAGTGCGTGGTCGCCGGTGACGCTCAGGCGGCCGTGCAGCTGAAGGTCGCTGCAGCCGACTAGCAACCGAGGAGATCGGCCGGGCCGCACGTCGGCCCGGCCGACCCGACACACACACGCGGCCGCCATGAAGACCTCACCCCGCAAGCTCGCAACCCTTCTCCTGTCGCTGGTGCTCCTCGCCGGCGGCTGGTGGCTCCTCGGACCGGTCCAGCTCGGCGGCCCGACCGGTTTCGCGATCGTGAACGGGAACTCGATGGAGCCCCGGCTCGAGCGCGGCGACCTCGTCCTCGTCCGCAAGCGGGACTCGTACGACGTCGGCGACGTCGTGCTCTACGAGGCGCACACCGGGAACCTCCGCGTTCTCCACCGCATCGTCTCCGTGCAGAACGGGCACTTCTCGACGAAGGGCGACAACAACGACTTCGTCGATCCGATCCACCCCGCACGTGGAGACGTCCTGGGGCAGCTCTGGATCTCGGTGCCGGGCGCCGGGAAGGCGATCATCTGGGCGAAGCAACCCGTGAATCTCGCGATCCTGCTCGTCCTCCTGACGTTCGTCGGGGTCGCAGGAGGGCGCGAGGCAAAGCGGCGCCGCAGGCCCGGCGCCAGGCCGGTCGTCGCCCTCCCGGACACCGTCGCTCGTGGAACGGGTGCGAGTGCGGCGATCCCGACCGGGTCGGCGCTCGCGGTCGCGGGTGGGGTCGCTCTCGTCCTCTTCGGCTGTCTCGCGTTCGTCGCGTTCGCCGCGAAGGGGACGACCACCAGGACGGTGGAGGCGCTGTACGCAAACGAGGGTGCGTTCTCCTACCGCGCCGAGACGACCCCGGGGCCGGTGTATCCCACCGGCACCGTGACGACCGCCGACCCCGTCTTCACCCGGCTCGTCGACACGCTCGACGTCGCCTTCCACTACCGGCTCTCGACCGACGCGCCGGCGGACGTCCATGGGACGATCGCCCTCGACGCCGTCGTCAGCGACACGACCGGCTGGACGCGGATCTTCCCGCTCGCGCAGCGTCGGGCGTTCCGCGGGTCGACGGCGACGACGGCGGGCGCATTCGACGTGCGTGCGTTCGAGGATCTCGTGCTCCAGGCCCGCGAGGAGACGGCCGCGCCGTTCGCGTCGATCACGGTCACGCTGCGTCCCGCCGTCGACGTCGCAGGAAGCGTCGGCGCCACGACGGTCGACGGGTCATTCGACCCGAAGCTGACGTTCTCGTACGACGGCACGACGCTGCGGCCCGTTCCGGCGCCGAACGCGGATCCGGGCTCGCTGCCGCCCTTCCGGCCGAGCGTGTCGGAATCGGGAGAGGAGGTCGTGACGACGCCGCTCGCCCTCGGTCCGCTGTCGCTGCCGGTCGCCGATGCGCGGACGCTCTCGTCCCTGGGGATCGGCGTCTCGCTCGCCGCTCTCCTGCTCGCAGGCGCGCTTCTCGCTCGACCCACCCGGGGGCGTGGCCCCGCCGAGCGCATCTCGAGCCGGTACGGCAACCGGATCGTGGCGGCTCGCGCGATCATCCCGCCCGAGCGCTGGGTGACCGAGATCGACGACATGGACGCGCTCGTCCGGATCGCGGATACGTACGAGCGCGTGATCCTCCATGTTGTCGAGGGTGGCGAGGACGTCTACCTCGTCGACGACGGCGTCGCCGTCTACCGCCACCGGCCGCTGGCCGTGCCCGCCGCCGTCGGCGGCCTGCCCAGCACGGCCTCCTGGTGATGCGCCGGCGGACGGCTGCCGCTGTCGCGATCGGGCTCCTCTTCGTCGTCGGAGTCGCGAGCACGGCGACGAACGTGATCGAGGCGAGTCGCGCCGGCCAGCAGAATCGCCCGATCACCGCCAACGACCTCAAGCCGCCGGAGTGCGCCGCCCTCGACCTGCAGGAGATCCGCGTCGCGGGCGGCGGGGGCGGCGCCGGCCACGCCGGACTCGTGCTCGGCAGGAGCGGCAACGACCGGCTGATCGGCGGGGGTGGCCCGGACTGCATCCTCGGCGGGGCGGGGGACGACGACATCAACGCGGGCGGCGGCAACGACATCTGCATCGGCGGGCCGGGCGTCGACACCTTCAAGAACTGCGAGACGGTGTATCCCTAGAGAGCGAGACTGCCGCGGCGCGCCGTGCAGCGCGCCGCGAGAATGTCGACATGCCCCGCTCGCTCGTCACGATCGACGTCGGCGCGATCCGTCGCAACTCCCGGCGGCTCGCCGACGTCGTCGGCCGGGCCGAGCTGTGGGCCGTCGTCAAGGCCGACGGCTACGGGCACGGCGCAGTCGACGCCGGGCGCGCCGCGCGCGAGGGTGGGGCGACCTCGCTCTGCGTCGCGACGGTCGGAGAGGCGCGCGCGCTGCGACGAGCGTTCGCCGACGTCCGGATTGTCGTGCTCGGCCCGGCCGCGGAGGACGAGGTCGCAGAAGCGCGTGAAGCAGGGCTCGAGCTCGTCGTGTCCGTCGGGAGCATCCCCGACGGCGTCGACGTCCACCTCAAGCTGGACACAGGGATGGGCCGCTGGGGCCTCGGCGAGCTGCCCGAGCCCGGCCGCGGCGTCGTCGGGCTGATGACCCACCTTGCGACCGCCGACACCGATCCTGGGTTTGCGCAGGCGCAGCTCGAGCGCTTCCTCGGAGCCACCGAGCCCTATGCCGACCGGTACGTCCGCCACGTCGCCAACAGCGCCGCCGCGCTCACGATCCCGGAGACGCGGCTCGATGCCGTGCGCTGCGGGATCGCCGTGTACGGGATCGACCCCTTCGGCGAGGACGGGCTCCGGCACGGTCTCGAGCCGGCGCTGCGCTGGGAGTCGGAGCTCGTCCAGGTGCGGCGACTCGCGCCGGGCGCGTCGACCGGCTACGGTCGGCGGTTCGTGGCGGTCGAGGAGACATGGATCGGGATCGTCCCCGTCGGGTACGCGGACGGCTTCCGGCGCGACCTCACCGGGACACAGGTCCTGGTCGGCGGCGTACGGGCCGAGGTGGTCGGCGCCGTGTCGATGGACGCGCTGGCGGTGAGGCTGCCCGGTCGCGCCGAGGCGGGAACGCCCGTCACCCTTGTCGGCGACGGGATCACGCTCGAGGCTCACGCGCGCGTCGCGGAGACGATCGCCTACGAGCTCGCGTGCGGGATCCGCGCGTCCGGGGAGCGGTCGGTCCGGAAGGTCGTCGGATGACCGACCGGGCCGAGCATCGCCGACAGCTCCAGGCCGAGCGCCACGACGACCTCGTGGCCCAGGTGCGGCGGCTGCTCGCGCCGCTTCGCGGCGACGAGCGCGCCCTCGACGTCGGCTGCGGCACGGGCGCCCTTGCCTACGCGCTCGCCCCGCTCGTCGGCGTGGTGATCGGCGTCGACGCGTCCGAGGACTTCCTCGCTCCCGCGCGCGAGCATGCGCCGCCCGGGTGCACGTTCGTCGTGGGCGACGCCGAGGCGCTTCCGTTCCCCTACGGGGACTTCGACCTCGTCGGCTGTCTTCGCGTGCTCCACCACGTGCGTCGTCCCGAGCTCGTCGTCGCGGAGATCGCGCGCGTGACGCGGCCCGGAGGCAGGATCCTGCTCGCCGACCAGCTCGGCGACATCGATCCGACGCGAAGCCTCGAGCTCGACCGATTCGAGCGCGCGCGCGACCCGACGCACACGCGGCTGCTCCCGGACGCCGACATCCGCGGCTATCTCGACGCGAACGACCTCGTCGTCACCGCGAACGAGATCGTGAGGGAACGCCGCGACATGGACCGGTACCTCGACATCGCGGGGCTCGAGGGGGAGGCGCGCGACCGCGTCGCGCGGATGGCCCCAGCCGTCTACGAGGTCGAGATCGGTTGGTACGTGGCTCGCAAGCTCTGACGCTCTGCGTCCGGTGGGACGACCGATCGGTAGTCACCGTGACGCATGAACGGTAGTCTTCGCGACGCATGATCGAGGACGTGAACCCGTTCGTCTACTCGCGGCCGGTGCCGCCCGAGGACGTGGTCGATCGGGACACCGAGGTCGCCGACCTCCTCCGCCACGCGGTCGGCGGCCACTACGTCCGCCTCTACGCGCCGCGCAAGTACGGCAAGACGAGCCTGCTCACACGCGCCCTCCACGACGGGGAGCGCAGCGAGGGCCTCATCGGCGTGCTCGTCGACCTCTACCGCGTGGGGTCGGTCGCCGACGTGACGGTGCGCCTCGAGCGCGCGTATGCGAAGCACCTGCGCGGTGAGGTCCGTGGGCGCGTCGAGTCGTTCCTCCAGCGCACGGGGGTCGGGCTCTCGCTCGGCGCCTTCGG
>DASUZN010000036.1:0-5501 GCA_036376855.1 Gaiella sp.
GCCGTGCGAGAGATCGAGTCCCTCGGCTACGAGACGCTCTGGTACCCCGAAGGGCTCGGCACGAGGGAGTCGTTCACGAACGCCGCGGTGCTGCTCGCCGCGACCGACCGGATCCGCGTCTGCTCGGGCATCGCGAACATCTGGGCGCGAGATGCGGTCTCGACCGCCAACGCCGCCCGTGTGCTGGCCGACGCCTTCGACGACCGGTTCCTCCTCGGGCTGGGCGTCAGCCACCCGCGGCAGGTCGATCCCCGCGGTCATCGATACCGGCGCCCCGTGGCCACGATGCGGGCGTACCTCGAGGCGATGGACGACGACCCGTTCGTCAGCCCCGACGGCCCGGGCGTGAAGCGACCGCCGGTGCCGCGCGTTCTCGCCGCGCTGCGGCCGCCGATGCTCCGGCTCGCGGCCGAGAGGACACTCGGTGCGCATACGTTCCTGGTTCCCGTCGAGCACACGAGGCGGGCGCGGGAGATCCTCGGGCCGGAGCCGCTGCTCGTCGTCGAGCAGAAGGTCGTGCTCGGTCACGACCTCGCCGAGGCGCGTGAACGCGCGCGCGGGGCGCTTGCCTGGTACCTCGACACGCCGAACTACGTCGACAACCTCAGGTGGCTCGGATTCTCGGACGACGACCTCACGAACGGCGGCTCGGACGCCCTCGCCCGGGCGCTCGTGGTCGCGGGCGACGAGCGCGCGATCGAGGAGCGCTGCCGCGAGCACCTCGCCGCGGGGGCGAGCCAGGTGGCGATCCAGCCTCTCGAAGAGGGCGATCCGTTCGGCCGCGAGACGTTCCGGCGCCTCGCACCGCTCCTGCTCGGCTAGCTAGCCGGCCGTCGCGATCGCCTCGATCTCGATCTCGAGCTCGGGGAGCGCGAGCGCCGCGACCTGGACGATCGTGTCCGCGGGGTACGGCGGGCTGAACCACCGCCTCCGCAGCTCGACGATCTTCGGGAAGTTCGCCATGTCGGTGAGGAAGATCGTGACCTTCACGATCCGTTCGAGGCTCGAGCCGCCGGCCTCGAGCACCCGCGCGAGATTGCGGAACGTCTGCTCGGCCTGGGCGTCGAAGTCGCCGGGCCCGACGATGCGACCTTGCTCGTCGAGCGCTGCCTGCCCCGAGACGATCACGAGGTCGCCCACGCGGAAGCCCTGCGAGAAGGCGTACGCCTCGAGAGGGTCGGGATCGAGCCGGATCTGCTGGACGTCGGGCATGAGTGCTCCTTTCGAGGTCAGGCGGGCGTGCGGTCCTTCTCGAGCGATGCCGAGACGCGCGTCGTCCGGAACCACTGCGACAGCTCCGGCGCCCAGACGATCGTGACGGCGACGAGCAGCCCGCCCGTGATGAGGCTCGAGACGTAGTCGGGCGAGCGCAGGATCGCGAGGATCTCCTGGAGCACGCTGAGAGAGAAGACGCCGGCCGCGATGCCGATCGCGCCGCCCTTGCCGCCCGACAGCCTGACCCCGCCCAGGAGTGCTGCCGTGGCCGAGAAGGTCAGGACATCGACTCCGATGTTGGTGGGGCTGGCCGTCGCGAGGCTGTAGCTGAGCAGCGCTCCGGCGAGGGCGGCGCCGAGCGCGGACATCACGAACACGCCGATGAGCAGCCGGTCGACCGAGACGCCCGCAACTCTCGCGGCGCGCCGGTCGCCCCCGATCGCCCGGATGTCCCTCCCGACGCGCAGGTATCGCAGCGCGACGATGGTGACGGCGAATATCCCGATCGCGACGAGGCTCCGGATCGAGAAGATCTGGAGGATCGGCTCGTCGAGCCTGAGCCCGACGTTGTAGTCCTCGTAGATCACGCTCTTGCCGTGCCCGAGGATGTAAGTGGTGCCCAGGACGACGAGGTACCCGCCGAGCGTCACCGGCATCGAGTTCAGCCGGAAGCGGGCGATCAGGCCGCCCTGCGCGACACCGACGATCACCGCGGTCCCGAGGGCGACGAGGATCCCGACCATCGGCGAGCCGCCTCCGGTGAGGACGGCGACCATGCCTCCGAGGAGGTACATCGCCGAGACCGAGAGGTCGAACTCGCCGGCGATGATCGTGAGCCCGAGCGCGAGGGCGACGAGCCCGTACGAGGCGAAGTTCTGGAAGATGTCGTAGACGTTTGCGGTGCGGACGGTGTACTGCGTGAAGACCGGCACGAGCGCCAGCGCGACGACCATGAGCGCGAGGATCGCGAACGGCGCGAGGTCGGCGGCGTTCAGCCAGCGCGGGCGGGTCGTCTCGCGGCTCACCGGTTGCGCTCCCGCAGGTTCGTGAGAACCACGACCACGACGACGATGATCCCGCGAACGAGGATCTGCCCTCCGGTCGAGTAGCCGCGCAGCAGGAGCATGTCCGAGATCGTCGCGATGAAGATCGCGCCGAGCGCCGTCCGCGCGATCGAGCCCCTGCCGCCCGTGACGGCGTTCCCTCCGACGAGCGCGGCCGCGATCGCGTCGTACGTGTAGCTGCCGACGAGGAGGAGCGAGGCGTTCGCGCTCGTCGCGCCGATCAGGATCCCGGAGCCGGCGGTGTAGAGGGACGCGATGCCGAATGCCCCCACGGTCAGGAGCGTGATCGGCAGCGCCGCGGCCCGCGCGGCAACCCGGTTCTCGCCGAGGAGGTAGATCTGGCGTCCGAATCTCGTGCGGCGCATCACGACCGCGAGCAGGATGCTGACGGCGATGAACACGTAGACGGGAGCAGGGAGGCCGAGGACGGGGTTGGCGAGGTGCTCCCAGCTCGTCCTGTTGTCCGGCGGGACGATGCTCTCGCCGTGCGAGAGCCAGACCGCCGCGCCCTCGAGGAGCCCCGCCGCCCCGATCGTGATGATGATGGGGTTGGCCCCCCAGGCGCCGACCGCGAACCCCTGCACGGCGCCGATCGCGAGCCCGAGGAGCAGCGTGAGGATGATCGCCGCGCCGAGCCCCCAGCGCACGGAGTAGAGGAAGAACATCGCCGAGACGGCCGCGGTCTGGCCGAGAGCCAGCGAGAAGAGGCTCCCGCTCAGGACGATCACGGTGAGGCCGACGGCGATGATCCCGACGAACGACGCCGCGGTGAGGATCGCCTTCATGTTGCTGACCGTCAGGAAGCCGGTCGTGGTCGCGGCGCCGTAGACCGTCACCGCCACGAGGATCGCGACCCATGCCCCGAGGGCGTAGTCGGCGATCCCGAGCGGCCGGCGCTCGAGGCCGACGCGGGCGATCATGCTGCTCACGTGGCGGCCGCCGCAGTCCCCGTCGCGTGGCTCGTGGTCATGTCCGCGAGGATCGCCGACGCGGAGGCCTCGTCACGCGGGACGATCGAGACGATGCGGCCGTGGAAGATCGTGACGACGACGTCCGCAAGATCGAGGACCTCGTCGAGCTCGGTCGACGAGAAGATCACCGCCGTGCCCCTGCGCGCCGCAGCGCGGACGAGATCGTGGATGTCCGCTCGACCACCGACGTCGACACCGCGCGTCGGCTCGTCGAGGGCAAGCAGCGCCGTGCCTTCCAGCTCGAGCGCGCGACCGAGCAGGACCTTCTGCTGGTTGCCGCCGCTGAGACTGCCGGCGGGTGAGCCTAGCCGCTCGACGGGGACGCCGGCCATCCCCGCGAGCTCGCGGGCGGTGCGGTGCGCCCGGCGGCCCAGGAGCACGCCCAGCCGGCTCAGGCGCCGGAGCCGGGCGACGATGAGGTTGCGCTGGACCGTCTGGCCCAGGAAGAGCCCCTCGCGCTGCCGGTCGTTCGGGACGTAGAGCACCCCCGCGTCGACGGCGCGGCGCGGCGTGTTGAGAAGAACTGGGCGCCCACGGACACGGACCGTGCCGGAGACGCCCGGGACGAGCCCGCCGAGGGCGCGGAGGATCGTGCTGGTCCCGGAGCCGACCTGTCCGGCCAGCCCCGTGATCAGCCCGCTCTCGAGGACGAGCGAGACGTCCTCGACGCTCCCGGGGACCGTCAGCCCGTCGATCGTCACGAGCGGCTCGCCCGAGCCGGGGAGCGTGTGCTCGTGCTCGACCATCGCCTTGGCCCCCTCCATCTCGCCGAGCATCAGCTCGATGAGGGCGCGCCGGTCGATCTCGCCGATCTCGTGCGTGCCGACGCGCCGGCCGTCGCGCAGCACGGTCACGCGGTCGCAGAGCTCGAAGACCTCGTCGAGCCGGTGCGACACGAAGATGACGCTCCGGCCCTGCGCGACGAGGTCGCGCGTTGCGCGGAACACGCGCTCGATCTCCGGCTTGCTGAGGGTCGCAGTCGGCTCGTCGAGGATCAGCAGGCGCGCGTCCCGCACGAGCAGCCGTGCGATCTCGACGAGCTGGCGCTCGCCGATCGAGAGCGCCTCCACCGGCGTCCCGAGCTGCACGTGCCCCAGGCCGAGCTGGTCGAGGACGGCGCGAGCCTGCTTCGAGAGTCGTCGCCGCCGGTAGAGCAGAGGCACGTCGAGCCCGCCCAGGAAGATGTTGTCCTCGACGCTCAGCTCGGGCACGAGGCTGAGCTCCTGGTTCACGAGCGCGATGCCGTGACCCTGCGCGTCGAGCGGATTCCGGAGCGAGAGCTCCTCGCCGCCGAAGCGGATCGTGCCCTCGTCGGGCCGGACGAGCCCGACGAGCGACTTCACGAGCGTGCTCTTGCCGGCACCGTTGTGCCCGCAGACCGCATGCACCTCCCCGACCCGGACGTCGAGCGACAGGCCCTGCACGGCCCGCACCGGCCCGAACGACTTCGAGAGGTCGACGACCTCGAGCAGCACCTGCGGGGAGGCGGTTTCGGTCACTGGCGAACGGGACCCGGAGCGCTGTTCCGGATCCCGTTCGCCGCTCATCGTCCGAGGCTAGAGGAGCGTCGGACCGATCGCTAGAAGGTGCAGAGCTTCGTGAACTTGGCGACGTTCGCCTTGGTGATGCGCTGCTCCTGGACGTAGGAGACCTTCGGCGGCTTGCCGCCGTTCAGGATCTGCGTCGCGACCTTGACCGCCAGAGCCGCCTCGACCTGCGGGGCCTGCGTGCCCGTGCCGTACTGCACGCCCGCCTGGATCGACTTGATGCCGACCGCGAGGCAGTTCGAGCCGGTGACGATCAGGCCGTTCTTCTTCGAGACGCCCACCGGGACGCCGGCCTGCTTCGCGCCCTGGATGATCCCGATGGCCATGTTGTCAGCCATGCCGTAGGCGCCCTGGATGCCGCCCTTCGAGGCGTACTTCGAGAGCAGCTGCTGCGCGACCTTCGCCGACGTGGCCTGATCCCAGTTCGTGTCCTGGATCGACACGATCTTGTACTGCGGGAACTTCTTCAGGTACGCCTTGAACGTCGCCATCCGGTCGGTGACGTTGTTCTGGCTCGCCGTGCCGGTGAGGGCGATCACGTTGCCCGTCTTGTAGCCGGCCCGCTTCATGCCTTCGACGAGGTTCATCGCGGCGAACCGGCCGAGCGCCGGGTCGTCGGTTCGGGCCTCGGCGGTGACGATCTTCGCGCCCGCCGCCGACTGGCGGCCGATCGCACCGAGGATCGCGATCCCTGCGGCCTTCGC
>DASUZN010000037.1:0-7019 GCA_036376855.1 Gaiella sp.
GTTCGCGTCGATCCCGAGCCGCCGTGAAGGGGCACCCGAACCGTCGAGATGGTTGATTCCGAATAGGCGTGACGTCCAGGGGCGTCACCGACCGAGCAGGGTGGCCCGGCCGTGCCCGGCCAGTACCCGAAGGTACGGGCCGGGTGCGGACGGGACGCCATGCGACGCGTCGGAGGCGTCATCCGGTTCGGGCCTATGCGGAATCAACCATCTACGATGGTCACGCGTGTCGGATCCCCTTTCCACGCTTCGCGCCGAGCTCGCGCAGATCGTCGACCTCGGGGTCGCGTCCCGCGTCCTCGAGTGGGACCAGCTCGTGATGATGCCCCGCGGGGGAGCCGAGACCCGCGCCGAGGGCCTCGCGACGCTGCATCGCCTCGCCCACGAGCTGTTCGTGCGCGACGAGATCGGTGAGCTGCTCGATCGCCTCGAGCCCGAGGTCGCGGATCTCGACCCGGACTCGGACGACGCGTGCCTCGTCGCGGTCACGCGCCGGGACTGGGAGAAGGCGCGACGCGTGCCGCCGACGCTCCAGGGTGAGATGACGAAGCTCGGCTCCGAGGCGATGGAGGCCTGGGCCGACGCCCGGGCGAACGACGACTATGCAAGCTTCCGGCCGTGGCTCGACCGGACGCTCGAGTTGAAGCACCGCTACATCGAGTGCTTCCCCGCGACCGACGACCCGTACGACGTGCTCCTCGACGATTTCGAGCCGGGCATGCACACCGACGAGGTGCGGCGCGTGTTCGAGCGCCTCCAGCCCGCGCTCCGCGACCTGACCGCGGCCGCGGCCGACGACGAGCTCGAGCCGTTCGCCTCCGGACCGTATCCGCGGGGGGCGCAGCACGAGGTCTCGCTCGAGGTGGCCCGCGCGTTCGGGGCGGCGGACGAGTTCTTCCGGCTCGACCCGACAGTGCACCCGTTCTGTCTCTCCTTCGCGACGCGCGACATCCGCCTCACGACGCGCTACGCCGAAGACGACCTCCACGCCAACTCGCTCTTCTCGACGATGCACGAGGTCGGGCACGGTCTCTACGAGCACGGCGGCGACGCCGCGCTCGACCGGACGCCGCTGGCAACGGGCTGCTCGTCGGCGCTGCACGAGTCGCAGAGCCGCCTCTGGGAGAACATCATCGGCCGCTCGCTGCCGTTCTGGCGCTGGTTCTATCCGCGTTTCCGCGATGCGTTCGGCGAGGCGCTCGCGGACGTGCCGCTCGAGCGCTTCCTCCGCGCGGTCAATCGTCCCCGGCCGTCGTTCATTCGCGTCGACGCCGACGAGACGACGTATGGGCTCCACATCATCCTCCGCTTCCAGCTCGAGCAGGAGCTCCTCTTCGGCGGCCTGTCGACGACCGACCTGCCCGACGCGTGGAACACGCGGATGGAGGAGCTCGTCGGCGTCCGCCCGCCGAACGACCGGGTCGGCTGCCTGCAGGACGTGCACTGGTCGGGCGGCATGTTCGGGTACTTCCCGACCTACCAGCTCGGGAACGTCCTCTCGGCGCAGATCTGGGAACGGCTCCTGAGCGACCTTCCCGACGCGTACGACCGCATCGAGCAGGGCTCGTTCGGCGAGATCTACGAGTGGCTGCGCGAGCACCTCTACCGGCACGGGCGCAAGTTCACGCCGGCCGCGATGACGGAGCGCCTCGTCGGCGGGCCGATCGACCCCGAGCCGTACCTCCGCTATCTCGCGGACAAGAACGCCTCGCTCGCCACGGCCTAGCGGCAGAACGGCCCAAGGAGCCCTGTCTTCATGGTGCATGGCGCCTTGGGGCATCTTGCATGCAGTGCATGCAATCTGGTTGTATGCTGCGCATGACGATGCCCAAGGCCGTGCAGATCCGTGACGTCCCCGACGACACGATTGCCGTCTTGCGTGCACGGGCGGCAGCCTCCGGGATGTCCATGTCCGAGTACCTGCGGAGCGAACTCGTCTCGATGGCCGAGAGGCCATCGGTTGCGGAAGTGCTCGCGCGCGCGGAAGCACGGCATGGCAGCGTCCCGACCGAGTGGATCGTCAAGACGATCCGCGAGATGCGCGACGACCCGGATCGACGGTGATCGTGCTCGATGCGAGCGCGGCGGTCGGAGCGCTTGCGGGAGAGGGCGTCAGCCGCCGCATCCGTGCCCGCATCGACGGGGAGCGGCTTCACGCGCCGTACCTGATCGAGGTCGAGGTCCTCGAGACGCTCCGCCGATCCGCTCTGACGAAGGTCATATCGCACGATCGGGCTGCCGACGCTCGGAGCGACCTCGTCGATCTCCAGATCACCCTCTACCCGCACCGACCATTCGCCGCACGGGTCTGGGAGTTGCGCGACAACCTGAGCGCCTACGACGCCGTCTACGTGGCGCTCGCCGAGGCGCTCGATGCTCCACTCGTGACATGTGACGGCCGGCTGGCCCGGGCTCCCGGAGTGCGTGCTCGGATCGAGGTGTTCGCCCTCGGGGAATGACGGCTCATCCCGTGTTGCGCAACGCGGCCGCGATCCCCGCGATCGAGCGAAGGAGCGGCCGCAACGCTGCCTCGTCGCCCGAGCGCCAGCGCCGGAGTAGCTCGACCTGGATCGCGTTCATCGGGTCGACGTACGGGTTGCGAAGCCGGATCGACTGCTGCAGCACCGGATGCCGGTCGAGGAGCTCCCTGGCTTCGACGATCTCGAGCACGGCGTCGCGCGCACGGTCGTGCTCGGCGCGGAGGATGCCGAAGACGCGCTCCGCGAGTGCGTCGTCGTCGACCAGCTCGAGATAGCGCTCGGCAATCCCCATGCTCGACTTCGCGAGCGACATCTCGAGGTTCTCGACGAGGGCGCGGAAGAACGGCCAGTCCCGGAAGAGGGCACGCAGCTCCGTGGCCGGAACCGCCGCCAGCCCGGTCCCCGCGCCGAGCCAGGCCGGGACGATGCAGCGCGTCTGCGTCCACGCGAACACCCACGGGATCGCACGGAGCGCTTCGAGCTCATCGGCCCCAGGAGACTCGGGACGCAACGCCGGCCGGGAGCCGATCTCGAGCAGCGTCAGCTCGTCGAGCGGCGTGAAGGCCCGGAGGAAGCGCGGCAGCTCCGGGTCCTCCCACACGACCGAGCGGTAGAGCGCCCCCGCGGCGTCCGACACCGCCTCCATCGTCTCGCGCGCACCGTCGGGCGCCGGTGCGACCCGGTCCGGCACCGTGGTCAGCAGCGTGGCAGCGACGGCGGCCTCGAGGTTCCGCCGCGCGAGCCCGGGAAGCCCGTACTTGAACGCGATCGTCTCCCCCTGCTCGGTCACCTTGAGCCGGCCGTCCACCGCGTGCGGCGGCTGCGCGAGAATCGCGGCGTAGGTCGGCCCGCCGCCGCGCCCGGCGCTCCCGCCGCGCCCGTGGAACACGGTCAGCTCGATCCCACGCTCTCCCGCGAGCCACGCGAGGCGCTCCTGCGCGCGGAAGATCTCCCACTGCGCCGTGACGACGCCGCCGTCCTTGCCCGAGTCCGAGTAACCCACCATCACCTCGAGCCCCGTGCGTGGGCTCCGGTCGAGCAGCTCGGCGGCGAGCGCCTCTGCGCCGCGCAGGTCGTCGATCGTCTCGAGGAGCGGAACGACGGTCACGTCGAGCCCTGCCTGCTCGGCGAGCGACTCGGCGAGGAGCACGTCGGCGGCGGTTCGTGTCATCGACACGACGAGGTTGTCGACGGCCGCGGTTCCGCGGCGGCGCTGAAGGTCGGCGGCCTCCACGAGCACGGCGAGCGTCTCCTGCGGCGCGCCGTGGAGCTGCCGGGCATGAATCCGAAGGTCGAGCGCCGGCCCCACCAGGCCGAAGACATCGAGTCGACGCCGGAACGCCGCAAGCCCGCCGTCCGCGATCCTGGAGCCGCCGTGGGCGCGCAGGCTCTTCTCCACGAGATCCAGCTCGTCGCGCAGCTCGTCGGGCGACCCGTAGCCGTCCACGCCGAGCCGCTCCCAGATTGCGGTCAGCCTGCGCCGGTACGGCTCGGTCGGGTTGCGCTCGTCCGGGAGGTCGACGGCCGCGACCTCGGCGTCTGCCTCCACGAGCGTGCTCGACATCCCCCACGAAGCCGCGAGTGCGCGGACGTCGCGCCGGAGGAGCTCCCGGATGAGCGCCGCGCCACGCTCGACGGCCTCGCGCACCGTCTCCGCACCGGCGTTGGGGTTCCCGTCGAGGTCGCCGCCGATCCACGTCCCGAATCGCAGCGGATTCCCCGGAAGGCGCTCGCGCCAGGTCGCGACGAGATCGGCGGCGGCGTCCCACAGGCTGTCCTCGAGGAACCAGAGCGCCTGTCGGATCTCGTCCACGACGCGGGGTCGCTGCGAGCGGACCTCGTCGGTCTGCCAGAGGATCGTGATCTCCTCCGCGAGCGCGGCCTCCCGCTCGCTGCGCTCGGCCGGGGTGAGTCGGGGGTCGTCGAGCTCGTCGAGGAGCTCCGCGATCCGGCGGTGCTTCTCGAGGATCGTCCGCGGTAGCGCCTCGGTCGGGTGCGCGGTCAGGACCAGCTCGACGGACACCGTGCGGGCCGCGGCCTCGACCTCCTCGAGCACGACGCCCTCACGCTGGAGGAGCTCGAGCGCCTCGGCAAGCGACTCGCGCGGCGTTCCTCCCTCACGCTCGTGCTCGCGGCGTCGCCGCACCCGATGGTGCTGCTCGGCGATGTTCGCGAGGTGGAAGTAGACGGTGAACGCCCGCAGGACGACGGCCTGCGTCTCGACATCGAGCGCTGCGATCGTCTCCGCGAGCGCCCGCGATGCGCCCGAGTCGCCGCGGCGACCGAGCCGGGCGAGCAGACGCACACGCTCCTCGAGGCGATAGACGTCCTCGCCCTCCTGCTCGTTGAGCACACGGCCGAGGATCTCGCCGAGCAGGCGGACGTTCGCCCGGAGCGGCGCGTCGGGCGACGTATCGGCGGGGCGGCTCATCCGCCGGACTCTGCCGCGTCCGTCGTCGCTACGCGGCGGTGCCGAACCGCTTCTCGGCCCGCGCGCGGGCCCTCGCGGCCTCCACCTCGCGGTCGCGCGGCGCCGCTGCGGTGACGAGGTCCTCGAGAAGATGCGCGGTGATGTGCGCGATGTCGTCGACGGCCTGGGCGAAGACGGCCTCGTTCGCCTTCGAGGGCTTCGTCGAACCGCTCACCTTGCGGACGTACTGGAGCGCGGCGGCCTGAACCTCCTCGCTCGTCGCGGGAGGATCGAAGTTGTGGAGTGTCTTGATGTTGCGGCACATGGCCCGAGCATAGACGGAGTCCCAGGTTTGATCATGGTATGATAGGTGCATGTCACATCAGATAGCGATCCGCATACCAGACGAGGATCTACGCGCTCTGGACGAAGCGGTCGCGCGCGGCCGCTTCCCGAACAGAGCGTCCGCAGTCCGTGAGGCGCTGACGGCCCTCCTCCTGGCGGAACGGCGACGGGCGATCGAGGAAGCCGACCGGCGTGGTTACGGTGCTGCGCCGCAGGAAGAGTGGGTCGGCGAGTCCGGCCTCGCCGCGTTCGCGGCGCTCGTCGCGACCGAGGAGCGCGGCGAGGAGCCACTTTGAACCGCGGCGACGTCTACGACGCCGCGCTGCCCGGGGGACGCCATCCGGCCGTGATAGTCACGAGGGATCGTGCGATCCCGCTGCTGCGGAACGTCTGCGTCGTCGCCGTCACGAGCCGGGCCCGCGACCTGCCGACCGAGGTTCCACTCGACTCCTCGAACGGCCTCGCGCGCGACTGCGTCGCGAACTGCGACAACCTGTTCACGATCCCAAAGCGAACGCTCGAGCGCCGGCGCGGCGCGCTCGACCCGGATCAGGTGCGACGCCTGGACGACGCGTTGCGCATCGCACTCGAGCTCGACTGACGGGTCAGCGGCAGCGACGTGAGGTATTACGCTAGGCAGGCGCGTCCGCAAGCGCATTCAGCTCGCGGCGAAGCTCTTTGATCTCGTCGCGGAGCTTCGCGGCGTACTCGAAGCGAAGCTCCTCGGCTGCGACGTACATCTCCTCCTCGAGCGTGACGACGAGCTTCTCGAGCTCCTCGCGACTCATCCCGGAGACCTCCTGCCTGCCCCGCCGGCGGCGGCCCGGGACGGTTGGCGACTCGAGCGCGAGCAGCTCCGCGATGTCGGAGACGCCCTTCACGATCGACTCCGGCGTGATCCCCTGCTCCTCGTTGTAGGCGAGCTGCGCGGCGCGCCGGCGATTCGTCTCCTCGAGCGCGCCCTGGATCGCCTCGGTCAGCTTGTCCGCGTACATGAGGACGGTGCCGTTCACGTTCCGCGCCGCGCGGCCGATCGTCTGCAGGAGCGCCGTCTTGCCGCGGAGGAAGCCCTCCTTGTCGGCGTCGAGGATCGCGACGAGCGACACCTCGGGCAGGTCGAGCCCCTCGCGCAGGAGGTTGACGCCGACGAGCACGTCGTACTCGCCGAGGCGCAGCTCGCGGATGATCTGGATCCGCTCGAGCGTGTCGATCTCCGAGTGGAGGTAGCGCGCCTTGACCCCGGACTCGAGGAGGTAGTCGGTGAGGTCCTCGGACATCTTCTTCGTCAGCGTCGTGACGAGCACGCGCTCGTTCGCCTGCTCGCGGCGGCGGATCTCGGAGAGCAGGTCGTCGATCTGGTTCTTCGTGGCCCGCAGCTCGACCTCGGGATCGACGACGCCGGTCGGGCGGATCAGCTGCTCGGCGATCACTTGCGAGTGGCGCAGCTCGTACGACCCCGGCGTCGCCGAGACGAACACCATCTGCCCCACCTTCCCGAGGAACTCGTCGAAGCGGAGCGGCCGGTTGTCGAGCGCCGAGGGGAGGCGGAACCCGTAGTCGACGAGCGTCTGCTTGCGCGAGCGGTCGCCCTCGTACATGCCGCCGATCTGCGGCACTGACTGGTGCGACTCGTCGATGAAGACGACGAAGTCGTCCGGGAAGTAGTCGATCAGCGTGAACGGATGCGAGCCCGGTGGCCGGCCTTCGAGCACGCGCGAGTAGTTCTCGATCCCGTTGCAGAAGCCGAGCTCCTTGAGCATCTCGACGTCGTACTCGGTGCGCTG
>DASUZN010000038.1:0-31594 GCA_036376855.1 Gaiella sp.
GTCGACGGAGATCGACGCAGGACAAACCATCGTCCTCGCGGATGCGTCCGACGGCAACCGGAGCATCGCGGTCGTGGTCGACGTCCACGGCTCCGCCCACTGGACGCTGGCGGTCGAGGTCCCGCGGTAGCGACGGTGGGAGCTACGCGTCGGCGGTCGCGCGGGCGCCGCCGGAGAGGCGCGCCTTGAGCCGCAGCACGGCCTTCGTGTGGAGCTGCGAGACGCGGGACTCCGTCACGCCGAGCACCTCGCCGATCTCGCGCAGCGTCAGTTCCTCGTAGTAGTAGAGGGTGACGACGAGCTTCTCGCGCTCCGGCAGGCGCGCGATCGCCTCGGCGAGTGCCTCGTTCAGCTCGGTCTGCTCGAGGGAGAACTCCGGGTCAGGGCCGGACGTGTCCTCGATCGTGTCGATCAGCGCGACCTGGTCGCCGCCGCCCTGCGGGCTCCAGAGCTCGTCGAGCGCCGCCATCGACGACCGTGAGATGTCGGAGAGGCTCTTCTCGAGCTCGTCCTCGGAGATCCCGACCTTGGCGGCGATCTCGGCGTCCGTCGGGGCCCGCATCAGCGTCCGCTCCAGCTCGACGATCGCGCGCTCGATCTCCCTCGCACGTGCGCGGACGCTGCGCGGAACCCAGTCGAGCGAGCGCAGCTCGTCGATGATGGCTCCCTTGATGCGCGCGATCGCGTACGTCTCGAACTTGATCTCCCGGTCGGGATCGAACCGCTCGATCGCGCCGATCAGGCCGAGCAGCCCGTAGGAGACGAGGTCCTGCTCGTCGACGTGCGACGGGAGGCTGGAGCCGAGCCGCCCGGCGACGAACTTCACGAGCGGCGCGTACGTGAGAATCAGCCGATCGCGCGCGGCCTGACTCCCCGTGGCCCGGTAGTCGTGCCACAGCGTCTTCGTGTCCCCCCCTGAAAGGGCGCTCATGCGGGAGCAGGGTGGGTCGCTTGAATGGAGGTCGCCGCTACCACCACAGCAGAATACGCCGCGGGTCGGCTAACTCATCCTGTCGACTTGGCCAGCTTTGCCTGTCGGCTTGGCCAGACTCGACGGGAGAGATCCCCCATCCAGAGCGCGATCGCCGCGGCGCCGAACGCCACGACCCACGCACGACCGCCCGAGAGCGCCGCCCAGATCGCGACGAGCGCGAGCGACGCCGAGATCACCCCGAAGAGCCCCGCGAGGGCGTACCGCTGCATCCTCGTGACACAGTGCCACAAGCGCGGTCGGGCTACACTCCCGACGCAGCCCAGGGGCGTGGCGCAATTGGTAGCGCACCGGTCTCCAAAACCGGGGGTTGCAGGTTCGAGTCCTGTCGCCCCTGCTGGTCTGAATCGGCGGAGTCCCACTGCTGGAGCGGGGTTCCGCCCGCCGGCAGTACAGAGCGAGCTACTCGCCGCAGCCCTCACGACCGAGGAGGCGCATGCGTTCTCGGAGCGAGGTCAAACGGTGACAGGCTCCGCAGGGAGCACGTATGGCCGCCCGCGTGGGAAGACGATCGAGACGGGCGAGTCGTGTTCGACGCACGTGCCACCCATCGTGAGCCTGCCGCACCCGGGAATCACGCAGACCGAGAGCATCTGCGTCTTTCCGATCCTGGCGCTCACGGTCGCTTGCGCTCCCGGGAACACGGACTCACGGGGGCTGGCTGTGGTCGAGATTGGGGTTGCGCCAAATGGCTCGTTGGCCGTCATCCGTGGGCTCCTTCCAGCCGGTGGTTCCCGCAGCGAACATGCGCGGGGAGCCTTGGGAGCGAGCCACCCGTCCATTTACGGTACTCGCTGTGACCCCGCGACCGTGTTAAGGCGGCCGGTCGGGGGAGATCGTGAGTCGCGCACAGGTCCGTCAAAAGGGGATGCGCTACCGTGGCCGAGCGATGACGGCGAAGCCGCCCATCTTCGACTTCTTGCGAAGTCGGGGAGCGCGCATGTCGTGCCCGTTCTGCGGCCAGGAGGACTGGCACGGGTGGGACGAACGGATCACGCTCGACCACGCGATCGGCAGCGGCACACTCGACCGGAGTGCGCAGGCGTTCCCGCTCACATGCGCGAACTGTGGGTTCGTCAGGCTGCAGTCCGCCCACGTGCTCGACGACCCGCGTGACGAGCTGCGAAGTCAGCCCGACACCTGAGTAGGCCCGTCAGACCGGCTGGCGTCGCCGACTGATCTCGTTGAGAACGGCGGACAGGAGCGCTCTGCGAGCATCCTTCTCGTCCAACGCGGTGACGGCGTCCCAGGCTTCGCTCGGCGAGCCCGAGTCGACGAGCGTCCTGTACACCTCCATACCTACGAGGAGCTCGGCCTGCGCCCCGCTCGTGGAGGGCTCGCCGCCACCCAAGAGCACGTCGTGCAGCGGGTCGGTCGGATCGGCCATCTCGCCGACCACACTACAGAGCGCACACCGTTCGGCTACAGTGCGGAGGCGTCTGGTCGAGTGTTGTGGCCGCCGAGGCAGTAGCGACTCCTCTTCAGCTGTTCCTATCGCCTAAGCGCAGCAGGGTGCTCAGTCGAGCGTTCTGTCCGGGTAGGCACAGCGAGGAGCACATGATGCATGCCACCATCCGCCGCTACGAGGGTGTCGATGCCGCGAGGACCGATGAGCTCAGCCGCAAGGTCGGCGAGACGCTCGTTCCGCGGCTGAAGGCGCTCGAGGGTTTCCGTGGGTACTACCTGATCGAGGCGGACAACGGCGTCTTCAGTTCAGTGGGCCTGTTCAAGGACCCTGCACAGTCCGACGAGGCCACGAAGATCGCGGCTGCCTGGGTGAAGGACGAGAAGCTCGAGTCCGTGCTTCCCAAGCCCCCCAGAATCACCAGCGGCCGGGTCATCGCACAAAGCTAACCGCGTCTCCGCCGCCGAACCGATTGGTGCGGCGGCATCGGGGGGGAGAGGGTCTGCTCGCCAGACCCTTCCGTCGGGGGAGGTCCGATACCGGGCCTCCCCCGACGGGAATCGACCCAAAGTCTTCGCGATCGACGCGACGGCGAGAGGAGAAGTCATGGTTGAGTCAGGGCGCAAGCACGGCCCGTTCGACTTCCGTTACCCCGCAGCACAGAAAGCGGCTACCTCCGTCTGGGATGGTCGGCGGCACGGCGATGCCCGGAACGCGCTCGGGTGGTACGTGTTCTCGGATCGTTTCGCCCCGAACCGGCAACGCCACGACTTCGAGGCGCTTGGCCGCTACGAGGCCTACCGCACGGCGACGCACGCGATCCGGCCCGAAGTGCTGGCGTGAGCAGCGGACCTCGCTGACCGTTCAGCCGCCGGCGAGACGCACGGCAATCCACGCCACCGCCCACCACCAGGTGATGCAGCCCGCGACGCACCAGCTCCACGCGGCGGCCACACTCACGTCCTGCACCTCGTCCGAACCGGCGACGCCACCTGCATGATGATCCTGGTTCGCCATCTCACCCGACTTTCCGTGCCGACGACCCCGGAAGAGCGGCGATACCCCTACCGGCCGGCTTCCAAACATCTGAACGACGGTTTCCTCGCCGTGTGCGGTGGAATACTCGGGTCATGGCCGGAATCCTGATCCTGTCCGCCGTGCTCGCCCTCGGGGGAGTCGTCGTGTGGATCGTGCTCCTGCTGTGGGCCGCCCGGGAGGACGGCCGCGACCAGGAGCGCCGCGACCGGCTACGCGGTCACCGAGACGGCTAGAGGATCGCCCAGGGCGCAGGGTCTTCGAGCAGCGCGAGCGCGGCCGCCTCGATCTCGTCCTCGGACAAGAGGACGAGCCGTGCTGCGTCCCCGAGCGGGACGAACGAGTCCTTGCTCGCCACGCGCGCGAGACGGCCGGCATAGCCGGCGTCGAGGAGCTCGGCGACGATGCCCTCCCCCACGCCGCCCGTCCGGCGCGTCTCGTCGACGACGAGCGTGCGCCCGGTGGCCGTGGCCTCCCGGAGCACCTCCTCCATGGGCAGCGGCGCCAGCCAGCGCACGTCGACCACCGTGACACCGATCCCGCGCTCGCGCAGCCGCCGCGCCACGCGCAGTGAGAGGTACAGGCCGTTCGCCCAGGTGACGATCGTGAGGTCGTCGCCGCCGCGGTGCGTGTAGGCGGCGCCCACCGGAACGTGCTCGGGGTCCAGCGAGCCGAGCCAGAGCTCGTCGCCGTCCTCATGGAGGTCCCGCGTGGGGTAGAGCGCGATCGGCTCGAGAAAGACGCAGACGCTCCCGTCCGCCTTCGCCGCGGCGACGCAGGTGCGGAGCATCGCCGCCGCATCCGCCGGCCGCGCGGGCGACGCGACGACGAGACCGGGAATGTCCCGGAGAACCCCAACCCCGTTGTCGTTGTGGAAATGGCCGCCGAACCCCTTCTGGTAGCCGTAGCCCTGGATCCGCACGACCATCCCGTTGCGGTACGCGCCCTGCGAGAAGAACCGGAGCGTCGCCGCCTCGCCGCGCAGCTGGTCCTCCGCGTTGTGGAGGTATGCGAGGTACTGGATCTCCGGGATCGGGACGAAGCCTGAGAGCGACGTGCCCAGCGCGAGGCCGAGGATCGTCGTCTCGTCCAGCAGCGTGTCGAACACGCGTGCGGGGCCGAAGCGCGCCTGGAGGCCACGCGTGACGCCGTAGACGCCGCCCTTGCGGCCGACGTCCTCCCCGAAGACGAGGGTCTCGGGATGGGCCTCGAGGACGCCGGCGAGCCCGGCGTCGATCGCCTGCGCGAGCGTCAACCGCTCGTCGGTCTCTTCCGGACCTGCGCCGTGGGCGAGCTCCGCCACGGCAAAGGGGTTGCGCGGCGCAAGGGGCAGCATCACCTCCTCGGCGGTCTCCATCTGCCTGCGCGTCGTCGCCTCGAGCGCACGGTCGCGGATCCGGCCTCGTGCGGCGAGGTACTGGTCGGCGAGCTCCTCCCCGCTCACGGTGCCCGACGAGACGAGCCACCGGCCCGTCGCGAGCAGCGGGTCACGCGCGAAGTCGGCCCGGATGTCAGGCCCCGACCGGTACGCGGTCTCGAGATCCGCGCCCGCGTGGCTCAGAAAGCGAACGGTTCGGAGATGAAGCACTGCGGGGTGACGGTTGGCTCGGACCCATTCGGCGAGCTCCGTCGCGGTGGCGAGCACCGCGGCTGGATCGTCGCCCTCCACGCGTTCCACTGCGAGCTCGGGTCGTCCGTGGAGTGTCTGCTCGACCCAGCCCTCCGGGGTCGGCACGCTGATCCCGAGCCCGTTGTCCTCGCAGACGAACAGCAGCGGCAGGCGCTCGCCCCGGTAGGCGAAATGCGCCGCCGCGTTGAGCGCCGACTGCGCGGTCGCGTGGTTCAGCGACGCGTCGCCGAACGTGCAGACGACGACCGCGTCTGACGGCCAGGCGGACTCGACGCCGAGCTCCATCGCGCGCTCGATCGCGAAGGCGATTCCCACCGCGCGCGGCAGGTGCGACGCGATGGTCGACGTCTGCGGGATCACGGCGAGGTCTGGATGACCGAACACCTTGTGGCGCCCGCCGGCCATCGGCTCCTCGACGGCGGCCGCCATGCCCAGCAGCACGTCCCACACCCCGTCTCGCCCGGTCTGGCGGGTGCGCGCGAGGTAGAAGCCCCCGGAGCGGTAGTGGAGCAAGGCGGGGTCGGTCGGCCTGAGGGCGAGCGCGACGAGCGCGTTCGACTCGTGCCCCGCGGAGCCGATCGTGTAGAAGCCGAGCTTCTGCGCCTGCAGCCAGCGCGCGGCATGGTCGACCGCGCGGCTCTCGATCTGGGCGCGCCATGCGTAGTCAGCCTCGGCAGGGATCCCCGTGGCCGACTCGGGGGGCACCAAGGCGCGCAGCTCGTCGACGAGATGCTGCTCGAGGGGATCCAGCTCGGCGCTCATGTCAACTGGACGGTATCCACCAATGGGGGGATGCGGGACTACGTGCACGTGGTCGATTCTGACGTCAGACCGGTCGGATACGGGTCGTCGCGCGGGCCGCAGCGCCGGCGGCCCGACCGGTCACTTGCACGAGGGACGTGGTCGCCAAGCCACGTCCCTCGTCTTTTCATTTCTGCCCGTCCCGTAAGCTCCGCGCGTGGCCGAGCGGTACAGCGTGGTCGACGTCGTCGACCTCCCCACGGTCTGGGGCACGTTCAAGTTCGTCCGGCACCACCTGGGCGCTCGAGCATTCGGTCTCTCCCAGATCGACTTCCCGCCGGACAAGGTCGGGTCGGAGCACGACGAGCGCGAGTCGCGGCAAGAGGAGGTCTACCTCACCCTCTCCGGCGGCGGGACGCTGGAGATCGACGGCGAGACGATCGAGATGAAGCCCGGCCGGTACGTCCTCGTGCCGCCCGAGTCGAAGCGGCGCCCGGCGGCAGGACCGGACGGGATGTCGTTCCTCGTCATCGGCGGCGTGCCGGGCGACGTCTACGAGCCCTGGACACCGCCGGACGAGTGATCGTCCGGATTCTCCTCTGGCGCCTCGACGAGCGGACGCTGGCGTTCGGGTCGCTCCGCGACCGGATCGAGGAGCTCGAGCCGCTCGCGGCCCCCGGTGCGTTCCTGCTGAACGAGGCCGCCGAGCGGGTCGGGGCGCTCGCCGTCGCCGAAGAGGACGAGCCGCCCCCCGCGCAGCTCGACGAGCTGCGCGCGCTGATCGGGCGGGATCCCGACCTGTATGAGGAGTTCGAGACGTTGTAGCGCACGGCAGTTGCGACCGCGACAGCGGGCGCCTTCAGGGATGTGCCCGCCGACGGCGGGAGCCACGGGTTCGGGAATCCGCTTCCGCGGATTCCCGAACCCGGATGACTAGCGCCGCACGAGGTTCCGGGCGAAGAAGCCGAGGTTCGCGGGCCGCTCGGCCAGGCGACGCATGAGATACGGGTACCACTCGGGCCCGTACGGTGTCGCGACGAGCACCTTGTAGCCGCGGCGCACGAGGTCGAGCTGCAGGGCAGGGCGCACACCGAAGAGCATCTGAAGCTCGAAGCTGTCCCGGCCGATTCCCTCGCGCTCGGCGAACGCGAGACAGCGCTCGATAAGCGCCTCGTCGTGCGTCGCGATCGCCGCATACGCGCCGCCGCGGAGGGCCGTCTCCACGAGCCGGAAGTAAGCCTCGTCGACGTCTGCCTTGTCCGCGTAAGCGATCTCGGGAGGCTCCAGATAGGCGCCCTTCACGAAGCGCAGGTTGGGCGCAAGCGGGAGCAGCAACTCGAGGTCCTGCTCGGTTCGAAAGAGATACGCCTGCAGGACGGTGCCGACGCGGTCGTGGCCCGCCTCGCGGAGACGACGGTAGATGCGCAGCGTCGCGTCGACGACGCTCGACTGCTCCATGTCGATCCGGACGAAGCTGCCGAGCCGCTCCGCGACGCCCACCACCCGCTCGACGTTCGCCGACGCGACCTCTTCGTCGAGCTCGAGGCCGAGATGGGTCAGCTTGAGCGCGACGTTGCACGGCAGCGTCTCCGCGTGGAGACGCTCGAGCACGCGGCCGTATTCCTCCGCGACGGCCTCGGCCTGCCCGCGGTCGCGCACGCTCTCGCCGAGCAACGTGGTGTTCGTGTGGAGCCCCTGGTCGGCCAGGCGCCGCAGGACGGCGACGCACTCGTCGAGGTTCTCGCCGGCGACGAAGCGCGCGGCGCCGAGTCGCATCCCGTAGCGGCCCATGAACCCCTGGACGTGGCGATCGTCGGCGGCACGCAGTATCCCCGCGCGGAGCACGGCGTTCGTACGGCTTGCGACCGTCACGTGGCCCGGGCTCCGACCTCGGCCGCGAGCCAGTTCTCGAGCGCCGCGACCTCTGCCACGTCGAGATCGCGCAGCGGGGGCCGCACGTCCGGACGGAGCGGCACGCCCTTCCAGCCGGCCACACGCTTCAGCGCTGCATGGCGTGGGAACGACTCCATCCGCTCGCGTAACCTCGCGAGTCGGGCGGCGCCCTCCTCGGTCGGCTCGCGGACGACAGCCGCCACCTCCTCGGGAAACGCCGACGCGAGCGCCGACACGGCCCCGACGGCTCCCGCCTCTCGGCCGCGGTGGATCAGCGCCTCGGGCCCGACGAAGATGTCGAATCCGTCGAGGAGGTAGCGCGCGAACGCGTCCCACGGGCTGTCCGAGACCTTCATCCCGACGACGTTGTCGGCCTCGGCGCGCAGGCGCGCCAGCATCGCCTGGTCGAACGCGTAGCCTGCCGTCGCGGCGAACTCGTAGACGTAGAACGGGAGCGGGGCGCACGCCCTCGCCGCGGCGAGCAGATGGGCTTCTTGCGCGGCCGGGTCGAGCTTGAAGTACGGCGGGCCGATCACCGCGACCGCATCGGCGCCCGACTCCGCGGCGTGCGCCGCGAGCGCCACCGTGTCTGCGGTCGTCTGCGCCCCGCAGTGCGCCGCGACGAGCGCACGTCCGGCGACGCCTTCGAGCCAGAGCTCGAGCCCGCGCCGCCGCTCGTCCACCGAGAGCAGCACCGCCTCACCGTTCGTCCCGAACGCGAGGATGCCGTCCAGGCCCGCGCGGACGAGGAAGTCGGCGTACGGCCCGAAGGCGACCTCGTCGAGGCGACCCCCACCCTCGCGCAGAGGCGTCGCGGCAGCGGCGATCGTGCCATGCAGGCGCACCACGCGCGAAACCTTAGGCTGTCCGCCGTGGGCGCGCTTCGCATCGAGCGGGAGAACGACGTCCTCCGAGTCACGCTCGCCCGGCCCGAGACGCGCAACGCGTTCGATCCGGCCCTGATCGCCGAGCTCTCCCAGGCGTTCGTCGACGTAGGGACGTCCCGCGCGGTCGTGCTCGCCGGCGAGGGGCCGAGCTTCTGCGCCGGCGCCGACGTCGAATGGATGCGCGCCTCGGCCGATCTCGACCTGGATGCGAACGTCGCCGACGCGAATGCCATGCGGCGGATGTTCGAGTCGATCGACGGCTGCCCGGCCCCGGTCGTCGCCCTCGTCCAGGGCCACGCCCTCGGCGGCGGCATCGGGCTCGTCGCGTGCAGCGACATCGTGATCGCGGAGCCGCGGGCGGTG
Organism: Gaiella sp.; assembly: GCA_036376855.1. Lineage (GTDB taxonomy): Bacteria > Actinomycetota > Thermoleophilia > Gaiellales > Gaiellaceae > Gaiella. The sequence goes on from DASUZN010000038.1 coordinate 8,946, forward strand.
TTCGCGTTCTCGGAGGTGAAGCTCGGAATCGTCCCGGCCGTGATCTCGCCCTTCGCGCTGCGGAAGATCGGCGAGAGCGCCGCCCGCCGATACTTCGCCACCGGGGAACGCTTCGACGCGGAGACGGCGCTGAGAATGGGCCTTGTGCACGAGGTCGCGGACGATCTCGGCGCCGCGGTCGGGCGGATCCTGGACGAGCTCCGCACCGCCGGCCCCCGCGCCGCACGCCATGCCAAACGGCTCGTGCTCGAGCGGCCGGACGGCCCCGAGACGGCGCGCCGGATAGCCGAGCGGCGGACGAGCGAGGAGGGGCAGGAGGGGCTCCGCGCCTTCCTCGACCGGCGAGCCCCCGCCTGGGCGCCCGCAAGACGCGACGTCGAGACCTGAGCCGGCCGGGGCCGGCCTAGATGGTCGCCGTCCTCGCCATCGCCTCGGCGCTCCTCGTGGGCGGCGCGGACTTCATCGGTGGCTTCCTCTCCCGCACCGTCAACCCTGTCCGGGTCGCCGCTCTCGCGCAGGCGATCGCGCTGCTTCTCGCAGTTCCTGCCGCGCTCGCCTTCGACGCCGAGCGGGTGACCGGCACCGACGCCGCGTGGTCGGCCGCGAGCGGCGTCGCCGTGGGGCTCGGGATCGTCGTGTTCTACACCGCGATGACACGCGGCATGATCAGCCTCGTCGCACCCGTCGCCGCCGTGACGGGTGCTGTCGTTCCCGTCGTCTACGCGTTTGCGTCGGGAGAGCGTCCGGGTGCAACCGCGGTCGTCGGGATCGTGCTGGCCGTGGCCGCCATCGCGCTCGTCTCGCTGGCGCCGGATGCCGGCCCGACCGTACGAGGCTCCAGGCTCGGCGCGCTCCCACTCGCGTTCGCCGGAGGTCTCCTGTTCGGCCTCTTCTACGTGTGCCTCGCGCGCGTGCACGAGGACGCCGGCATGTGGCCGGTCGCGATCTCCCGCGTCGCGTCCACGGCCGTTGTCGTCGCGCTGGCGCTCGCGTTCACGCACGGCCTCGCGGTCTCGCGCGGCATGGTCCCGCGGATCGCGCTGATCGGCGTGCTGGAGGTCGGCGCATTCGTGGCGCTCTTGCTCGCGCTGCAGCGAGGTCCGATCTCGGTGGCGTCCGTCCTTGCCTCGCTCTACCCGGTGACGACCACGTTTCTCGCGGCGCTCGTCCTCCACGAGCGGCTGCGTGGTCTCCAGCTCGCAGGCGTCGGACTCGCGCTCGTCGCCGTCGCCCTGGTCTCGTCGGCCTAGTTGCGGTTCTCTTCGAGGTACTTCTTGAGCCCGAGGAAGGGCAGGACGAACGCGGCGACGAGTGCTGCCAGCCAGACGATCACCGCGGCAGCGATCCACGTACCGACGCCGCTGATCGAGAAACCGTCCGAGATGAGGTCCGTGATGAGCAGCGAGACGAGCGTCGCGATCAACGCCGTCGCGCCGATCGCGCCGTTGCCGAACCTCCGCAGCTGCACGGCGAGGAACGGCGTGAGCACGGCGAAGACGATCGTGAAGATGACCACGGCGACGATGAACGACGCGACGTTGATCGAGAAGCCGTCGAGGACGAGCGAGGCCACGATCAGCCCGACGGCGTTGGCCGCGACGGCAATGAGCGTCCTGACGAGGAACCGGATCATCCCGGCGACCCTACAACACCGTGGCTCGCCGGTCGACCGTCAGCGGACGACGAGCGTCGGGCTCGACCGCTGCGTCTCGGGGTCATACAGCCGCAGCTGCGTCCCCTGTGCGGCCCGCACGGTTCTCGTGAAGAAGCCCCGCGCGTTCGTCGCGCCCTCGCCGCCGACGCTGACCCAGCGACCGCTCACACGGCGCTGGAGGACGTAGGGCCGGGGAGCTGTCCCCGTGCGTATCTGACCCCAGAGGCGCGTCGCGAGGCCGGTACGCGAAACCTGCACGAGCGGAAGCGCGAACGAGGCCATGGCCGGCTTCACCTTCCCGGCAACCGTCTCGAGGCCGCTCTGCCACGCGCCCAGGTTCGGCTCGTCGCGCACGAGGTACTGGACGAGCAGGTCGACCCGGCTCGCCTCGTACGCCCGCAGCTGCGCCTCGGCGACGAACCGAGCCTGCTTCGCCCAGGTCACGCCGAGGGTCTTGTCCGGCGGGTTCGTTTGGTACCCGAGCTCGGTGAGCCAGATGCGTGTGCGCGATCCGAAGACGGCTCGGGTCTCGTCGATGAGACGGTCGAGTGTGGCCATGCTGATCGTCCGGCACCAGGAGCAGCCGCCGGTGAACGGCGTCTCCGCCGGAGACAACGGGTGCGGATGGTGCGCGTAGGCGTCGAGGTGGGCACCCGCGCGACCCATGCCACGCATGAAGTCGACAGGCGACATCCCGCCGCTCGCCCCGCGGGGAGCGGTTGCGCCGCCACCGATCGAGGCCTTCGGGATGACGCCCTTGATCGCGGCGCCGCCGGGGTTCAGGAGCTTCGTCACGTACGCCACCGGCGAGGGCGGAAGCAGCCAGCGGCGCTGGTTCGGCTCGTTCCAGACGATCCAGCGACGCACCCACGGGAACCGTTCCGCCGCCGCACGCGCGAACGACGCGAACGACGCGGACGCCGTCGGCGGCACATTCGGCTTCCCGCCGCCGTTGGCCCACGACGGCGTTCCCCAGATCGCCACGACCGGCTCGATCCCGACCGCGCGGAGCGCGTCGAGCAGCAGGCCGTCGCGCGCCCAGTCGTACGTGCCCTGCTCGGCCTCGATCGCATACCAGTCGAGCGTCACGCGGACGACCTGGACGCCCATCTCCTGGAGCTCGGCAACCCGCTCGTCGAGCGTCCCCGGGCCGAACTCGAGCCAGGCGTCGTCCGTCACCCCGACGCGGAGGCCCGGCGCCGCCTGCGCAGACCCGGCGACGAGGGCAGCGACGGCGAGGGCCGCAGCAGCGAGAGCGAGGAGACGACCCACGTGCGGCGACCCTACCGAGCCGCGGAGCCGAAACCCACCCTCTTCAGATCATCCTTACGGACGGTTGTCCGAGATCGACCAGACGAGCTGCGAGGCGAGCCAGTTGACGAGCCAGATGACGATCGTCGCGCCGACGTACGTCCAGAACCCGTCGATCGAGAAGTCGGGGACGACCCACTCCGTGAACAGGAGCATCACGACGTTCACGAAGAAGTACGCGATCCCGAATGTCAGGAGGATGAGCGGCAGCGCGATGAACGTGAGCAGCGGCTTCAGGAACACGTTCGCGAGGCCGAGCACGGCGCCGGCAAAGAGCAGCGGCCCCCACCGCTCGATCGAGAAGCCCGAGAACACCCAGTCGGCGACGATCAGCGCGAGGACGTTGATGCCCCACTGGACGAGCGCTGGGACAACCCACGGCACGCGCTGAGCGTATACAAGCCGCCAAATCGGATCCGCTCGCATCGGCCGGAATCGACGTGACCGAGCGGTTGCGACGGCGAAGCCGGCGCCTTCAGGGACGTGCCCCGCCGCAAGGCGGGGATCCGAGCGGCAGGAATCCGCTCGGCGGAATCCTGCTCGCGAACAAGATCAGAACAGCTTCTGCAGCTTCAGCGCCGCCCCCATGTCGCCCTTGATCTTGAGCTTCCCGGTCATGTAGGCGGTGGTCGGGTTGGCCTCGCCCTTCGCGATCTTGACGAGCGTGTCCTCGCTCGCGGAGAGCGTGCAGTCCGCCTCGCTCGCGCCCTCGGTCACCGTCACCTTGCCGTCGTCGACGGCGACGGTCCACTGGCCGACGCCCTCGACGTCGAACAGGTACGTGTTGTTCATCCCGGCCGTCTTGGCGGGATCCGCCTTCTCCGGAAGCTGCGCGAAGAACTCCTGCACCGTCATCTTCGTCTCCTCGTTGACTGACCGTTCAATCGGGGAAGCCTAGACGATCGCAGCGGGCGCCGGCTCCACCGCGGGTATCCGCCGCGCGGCGGGCGCGGGCAGGAAGAGGCAGACGACGGCGCCGATCGCAGGCCCCGCCGCGGAGACGTAGAGCGCCGTCTGCAGATCGATCGCGTCCGCCAGGACGCCGAGGACGACGGCGGCGATGCCGCCGATCCCCATTGCGAGCCCGACGGTGAGCCCGCTCGCCATGCCGACGCGACGCGGCAGGTAGAGCTGGCCCAGAACCATCGTCACCCCGAAGGTCCCGACCACGGACAGCCCGACGAGCATCAGCGCGACCGTGCCGACGACGCCGCCGACGGCGACGAACACGACGATCAGGAACGGGAGCGCCGTCTGCGTCACGAGCAGCGTCCGCCGCAGCCCGATGCGGTCGGCGACCGGGCCGAGCACGAGCGTGCCGACCGCGCCCGACACCAGCATCAGCGCGAGCTCGCGGCCGCCCTCGCCCTCGGTGCCGCCGTTCGCGACGACCCAGAGCGGAACGAAGGCGAGCAGCGCGAACCACGCGACGCTCCGAAGCCCGATGACGAGGGAGAGCAGGAACATCGCCCGGGGGTCGTCCTCGCCGACCGGCACGCGGCGCCCGGTCGCGGAGGGGACGAGCCGCCGCATGGACGGCAGCACGCGCAGCAGAACGAGCGAGAACGCGACGACCGGGACCATGGCAAGCAGCCCGCCTTCGAGCCCGAGCCAGATGACGAGCGGCGTGATCAGGATCGGCGCGAGCGCGTACCCCGAGTTTCCGCCGATGTTGAAGTAGGACATCCCGCTCGCACGCCGCCGGCCGCTCGCGTACGCCGCGAACTTCGCGCCCTCGGGGTGGTAGGCGGCGATGCCCACACCGGCGGCGAAGAACAGCGCGACGACGAGCGCGTACGACGGAGCCACCGCGGCGAGCCCCGAGCCGATTCCGGCGAGCGCGACGCCGCCCGGCAGCAGCCACATCGCGCCGCGGCGATCCGACCACAGGCCGAACAGCGGCTGGAGGAGCGACGACGAGACGAGCACCGCGAGCATCAGCGCCGCGGTCGCGGTGTAGGAGAGGTCGAACTCGTCGGAGAGGAACGGCAGCAGCGCCGGCACGGCACCCGACGCGAAGTCCACCGACAGATGCCCGCCGGAGAGCGTCACCATCGCCCTCCGGTCGAGCTCGCCTGTCATGCCACGAGGCTAGTCGCCGCACGATGCCCGGTGCCGAACGTACGGTCTCCCGCACCTCGCCGCCCGCATCCGGTGGCTACGTTTGCCCTCGTGACAGCGATCGAGCCGAGGGGCTCGTCAAGGTCTACCGCTCGCGCGGCAGCGAGGTGCGCGCGCTCGACGGCGTCGACCTCGCGGTGCGCGAGGGAACGGTGCTCGGCCTGCTCGGGCCGAACGGCGCCGGCAAGACCACGACGGTGCGGATCCTCGCCACCCTGCTGCGCCCCGACGCGGGGCGCGCGACGGTGGCGGGGCACGACGTCTTGCGCGACCCGCAGGCCGTCCGCACGTCGATCGGGCTGTCCGGCCAGTACGCCGCCGTCGACAAGAACCTGACCGGGCGCGAGAACCTCTGGATGTTCGGGCGGCTCTATCAGCTGCCGAAGGCGGAGGCGCGCCGCCGCGCGGACGAGCTGCTCGAGCGGTTCGGGCTCGCCGACGCGGCCGACCGCGTCGCGAAGACGTACTCGGGCGGTATGCGCCGGCGCCTCGACCTTTCGGGCGCGCTCGTCGGCCGCCCGCGGCTGCTGTTCCTCGACGAGCCGACGACCGGCCTCGACCCGCGCAGCCGGCTCGGCATGTGGGACGTCATCCGCGACCAGGTGCGCGAGGGAACGACACTGCTCTTGACGACGCAGTACCTCGAGGAGGCGGACGAGCTCGCGGACGAGATCGCGGTCGTCGACCACGGCCGGATCATCGCGCTCGGCACAGCGGACGAGCTGAAGACGCAGGTCGGCGGCGAGCGCATCGAGGTCGTGGTGCACCGCCGCGACGACCTCACACGCGCGGTGGGGCTACTGGCGCCGAACGGCGGTGGCTCGGTGGACGAGCACACACGCCGTATCACCGTCGCAGCAGGCGGAGGAGCGCAGCAGCTCGTCGACGTCGTGCGGCGCCTCGGCGAGGCGTCGATCGGGATCGACGACGTGGGCCTGCGCCGGCCGACGCTCGATGACGTGTTCCTCACGCTCACCGGCCACGCCGCCGAGGAGGACGCGGAGGACTCCGACCTCGAGCCGGACGAGGAGCTCGCGGCGTGAGCTCGATGACGCAGGCGGTGTCGGACGGGCGGGTGGTCGCCTGGCGGAACCTCAAGCGGGTGCCGCGGATCCCCGAGCTCGCGATCTTCGCGATCCTCCAATCGATCATGTTCGTGCTGCTGTTCGCCTTCGTCTTCGGCGGGGCGATCCCGCTCCCCGGCGGCGGCAGCTACCGCGAGTACCTGATGCCGGGCATCTACATCCAGACGCTGGCGTTCGCCTCGATCACGACCGCGATCGGGATGGCGGACGACATGAACAAGGGAATCATCGACCGCTTCCGTTCACTGCCGATGGCACGCTCGGCGGTGCTGAGCGGGCGGACGTCGGCGGACCTCGTCTACAACGCCGGGATCCTCGTCGTCCTGATGCTCTCCGGCCTCGTCGTCGGGTGGCGGGTGCACAGCTCGGTCGGGGAGTTCCTGCTGGCGGTCCTCCTGATGCTCGCATTCACGCTCGCGATGGCGTGGATCGGCGTGCTGCTCGGACTGTCTGTGAAGACGGTCGAGGTCGCCCAGCAGCTCGGGTTCCTCGTGATCTTCCCGCTGACGTTCCTCTCGAACGCGTTCGTGCCGACCGCGACACTCCCCGGCTGGCTCCAGCCGGTCGCGGAGTGGAATCCGATCAGCTCGCTCGTCGCCGCGACGCGGGACCTCTTCGGCAACCCGAACCCGTATCCGTCGGACTCGTTCCCGAGCGAACACGCGCTGCTGATGTCCGTGGTGTGGATCGTCGTGCTGCTCGTGGTGTTCGCGCCGCTCGCGGTGCGGCGTTACCGCGCAATCGACCGGTAGCGGGTAACGCGCGCGGGTGCGGCTACGATCCCGCCCGGCGTGGACTTCGACCTCACTTCCGAGCAGGAGCTGATCCGCGACACCGTCCGCTCGTTCGCGCGCGAGCGAGTCGCTCCGGTCGCCGAGGAGCTCGACCGCGAGGCGCGCTTCCCCGTCGAGCTCGTGCGCGAGATGGCCGAGCTGGGGCTGATGGGAATCCCGATCGACGAGCGCTACGGGGGCGCCGGTGGCGACACCGTGTCCTACGCGATCGCGATCGAGGAGCTGACGCGGATCGACTCGTCCGTCGCGATCACGGTCGCGGCCCACACCTCGCTCGGGACGATGCCGATCTACCTCTTCGGCTCGGAGGAGCAGAAGGAGCGCTGGCTCCCGGACCTCGCCTCCGGCCGCCGGCTGGCCGCGTTCGGGCTCACCGAGCCGGATGCCGGCTCGGACGCCGGCGCCGCCCGCACGACAGCGGAGCTGCGAGACGGCGAGTGGGTGGTCAACGGCTCGAAGATGTTCATCACCAACGCCGGCACCGAGCTCACGTGGGGCGTGACGATCACCGCCCGCACCGGCGAGGACGAGGTCTCGAACCTCGTCGTCGAGAACGGCACGCCCGGCTACGGCATCTCGGAGCCGCTGCACAAGCTCGGCTGGAAGGCCTCGGACACGCGCGAGCTCACCTTCGCGGGCTGCGCGGTGCCCGAGGAGAACCTCCTCGGCCCGCGCGGCAAGGGCTTCCACCAGTTCCTCGAGATCCTCGACGGCGGTCGCATCTCGGTGGCGGCCATGGGTGTCGGGCTCGCGCAGGGCGCGTACGACCTCGCCTATGCCTACGCCCAGGAGCGACAGCAGTTCGGGCGCCCGATCGGCAAGTTCCAGGCGGTCGCGTTCAAGCTCGCCGACATGGCGGTCGAGATCGAGGCGGGTCGGCAGCTCGTCCTCAAGGCGGCGTGGCTCAAGGACCAGGGCCGCGCGTTCGCGCTCGAGGCGGCGATGGCGAAGCTCTATACCGGCGAGCTCTCGCATCGCGTCGTCAACCAGGCGCTCCAGATCCACGGCGGGTACGGCTTCATGGACGAGTTCCCGATCTCGCGCCTCTACCGCGACCAGAAGATCCTCGAGATCGGCGAGGGGACGAACGAGGTGCAGCGGATGGTGATCGCGAAGCACCTCGGGCTGTAGCCCGCGTCGGGCTATCCTCGAACGTGGCCGAACGGCGGGCCCAAGCCATGGCGTCGATCGACAATCCGAACACTGCTCCTCGCCGGGCGCCGCGCCCGTGGGCCGTCGCCGTCCTGCTCACGGCGGCATGGAGCCTCGTCGCCGCGTCGCGCGCCGACGCCCACGTGACGATGACGCCCCCGTTCGTCGACGCCGACATGAAGACGACGGTCTCCTTCGAGATGCCCAACGAGCGGCCGCCGCACGCGACCGTCTCCCTCGAGGTGAAGGCGCCGCCGGGCGTCGAGCTGGCCTCGGCGACACCGCCCCCTGGCTGGAAGCTCGAGCTCGAGCACGATCGCGCGCGCTGGACGGGGGGACGCATCGAGGGGCAGCGCACGGTCGCCTTCCCGCTCGTCGTCACCGCCCGCACACGGGCCGGGACGGAGCTCTTCAGGGCGACGCAAGGCTATGACGACGGCGAGAGCGTTCGCTGGGACGCGGGCCTGACGGTGCTCCCCGCCGCGGGCGACGAGGCGCCCTCCCAGCATCTCGACCGCGCGATCCTCGCGGGGGGCGTCGGCCTGGTCGTCATCGTCGCAAGCTTTCTCGCGCTGCGGCTGCTCCGGCGCCGCCCACTTCAAGAGCGATAGCGGCAACGGTTGCTACCGTCCCGCGCGCGGTGCTCTTCGCGCAGATCCTGAACAGTGATCTCGGGTGCGCCTCGTATCTCGTCGGCTGCGAGGAGGCGCAGGAGGCGGTCGTCGTCGACCCGCCCTACGCGATCGAGGAGGTGCTCGCCGAGGCCGAGCGACTCGAGGTGCGCATCGTCCGGACGCTCGAGACGCACACGCACGCCGACCACGTTTCGGGCCACGGCCGGCTCGCGCTCGACCACGACGTGCCCGTGAGCATCCATCCCGCGGCGGATGTCGAGTATCCGCACGACCCGCTCGAGGACGGCGCCGAGGTCACGGTCGGCAACGTCACGCTCCGCTGTATCGCGACGCCTGGCCACCGACCAGAACACTGCTGCCTCGCGGTGATCGACAGGACGCGCGCCGACGAGCCGTGGCTCGTCCTCACCGGCGACTCGCTCTTCGTCGGCGACGCCGCCCGTCCCGACCTCGCGGTCGGCGCCGCGGAGGGCGCGGAAGGCCTCTTCCACTCGCTCCGGCGATTGATGGAGCTGCCCGACGGCGTCGAGGTGTTCCCGGGTCACGTCGCCGGGTCGCTGTGCGGCGTTGCGATGAGCAGCCGCGGCTCGACGACGATCGGCTTCGAGCGCCGCTTCAACCCGATGGCCTCGATCCCGGAGCTGGCCGCCTTCGTCGCGGAGTCCGCCGCGGTCTCGGCGCCGAAGCCGCCCAACCTCGCGCAGATCGTCGAGCTGAACCGCGGTCCGTTCCTGGGCGCGCAGCCGGCTCCGGCCGAGCTACCGCTACCTGCACCAGACTCACAGTTGCTCGACGTGCGCCCGGTCCCGGATCACCTCGCAGGCCATCTCCCGGGTGCGATCAGCGTTCCCGTCTCCGGCACGAGCTTCTCGACCAAGGCGGGCTTCGTGCTCGACGCCTCCACGCCGGTGACGGTGCTGGCCGGCGACGCCGGCGAGGTGGCGCTGGCCGTGCGCGGTCTCCACTCCGTCGCCTTCTTCGACATCACTGGGTTCGTGCTCGGCGCCGGCCCGGAGGTCACGCAGCAGGTGACGATCGACGAGCTCGAGGGCCTGATCGACGCCGGTTCGACGATCGTCGACGTGCGCGAGCACGACGAACGGGACGAGGGGTACATCCCCGGCAGTCGCAACATCCCGTACCGGCTGCTGCGAGCCTGCTGCCCCGACCTGCCCGACGACCGCCCGATCGTGACGATCTGCAACTCCGGGCCGCGGGCGGCGGTCGCCGCCAGCATGCTTCGCGCGAAGGGCCTGGACGCGCGCCCCGTCGTCGACGGCGGCATGGCGGACTGGCTCGCGCGGGGCGCGACGGCGGTCACCTTCCGCCGCTGCGGGAACTGACCTCGGTCTCGAGCTCGCGGAGGCGCGCCGTCGCGCCGAGCCCGGCGAGAAGCTCCCTCGCGCGCCCAAGCTCGACGTTGGCGCTCGCGTCGTCGCCTGCGGCGCGGCTCTCGCGCGCGGCCTGCACGCGAGCCTCCGCCTCGAGCTGCGGGACACCGATCTCACGCAGCACGTCCGCAGCGTCCCCGAACCTGCCTCGCTCGACCGCGAGCGCGGCTTCGAGGAACCTCGACGTTCCGGGCTCGTCGAGCGTGAGGATCTCGCCGCTGCGCCCGAGCCGCTCGAGCGTCAGCGCGGCGAACGCCGTCCAGTAGCCACTCATGACGCCCGTCGGGTTCGCACGACGACGGGCGAGAAGCTCGTCGAGCAGCTCCGATGCCTCCGCCCCGTTCGACGTGCGCACGAGCTGCCAGGCGGCACCCGAGCAGACCGGAAACATGACCTGATCGTCCGCGCGTTCGCGTGCCAGCTCGACCTGGAGGCGGGCTGAAGCGACGGCCTCGTCCTCTCGCCCATCGCGCACGAGGCCGAGCTCGCTCAGCAGGAAGTGGAACAGCGGCTCGTGGTAGTGACCGCCCGTCCGCTGGGCGTGGTCGAGCCCGGCGGAGGCGATTGCCTCCGCCTCGCTCCACTCGCCCGCGAAGAACAGGGCCTCGCCCAGGTTGCCGAGGATGAACCGCCCGCTTCCTTCCATGACGCCCGTGCGCTCGAACAGCGCAAGGCCCTCGCGTCCCGAGTCGATCGCCCCGCGGACGTCACCGAGGTCGAGGAGGATCGAGCCGCGGTTGATGTGGATGCGACCGAGCTCGCTCGGGTCATGGACGCGCGCGAGCGCCGCCGCCTCGTCCATGTCGTCGCGCACCCGCTCGGAGTCGCCCGCGTTGGACCGAGCGACGGCACGGGTGATCAGCGCAGACGCCTTCGACCCGAGCGCGCCAACTGTCTCAGCGAGCGCGATCGCCTCCTCGGCCAGCGTCACGGCCTGCTGCTGGTGTCCTGCGACCATGCAGTACCGCGCCGCGTGTGCGAGCACGTCGACGTGCTCGCGCGTGGCGCCGATGCTTTCGACGAGCTCGAGCGCGCGGCTCGACCACTCGGCAGCGACAGCGCCGTCACCGTGGCGCCAGTGAGCGATCGAGAGGTCCATCGCCGCCACGGCGGCCTCGTTCGTGTCCCCCACGGCGAGCAGCCGGTCGAACGCGAGCTGGAGCTCGTCCAGCCCGGTGTGGGCGGTGAAGCTCAGTGCCTTGCCGAGAGCGCGGAGCGCACGTGGGTCGAGCCCGTCCGGTAGCCAGTCCGCCGCGGCGCGAAGCATGCGCGCCGTCGGCGAGAACGCGCCCATCGCGAATGCGCGCATCCCGGCTTCACGGAGCGCGACGGCCGCCTTCGCCTCGAGCTCGGAGAGGTCGAGCCCGGCGCTCCGGGCGAGCTCGATCGCCTCGACGTAGTGGTGCGCGAGCAGCTCGGCACGATCTTCGCGACGGTCATCGGGGAGGGACTCGATCCAGCGGGCGACGCGGACGTGCCGGTCGACGCGGTCGGGGCGCGGGAGCTGGCCGTACACGGCGTCGCGGACGACCGTGTGGACGAAGGCGTGCTGCGTCGCGCCGAGGACGGCCGAGCGACGATCACGGCGTAGGAACTCCTTGCGACCCAGGGAGCGGAGCAGGTCGTCGACCGTCTCGCCGTCCTGCTCGGAGACGGCACGCAGCCCGTCCGACCAGACGACGCCGCCCATCACAGCGGCGTCCCGCAGCAGCTCCTTCTCGGCCAGGGGGAGGAGGTCCACGCGCGCCGTGACGATCCCGAGCACGCTCTCCGGAAGCCCGCCCAGCTCCCCACCCGCGGTCTGCATGCGGACGAACTCCTCCGCGTAGAGCGGGTTCCCGGCCGCGCGCTCGCAAACGGCCTCGCGGAGCGTCCCGTCCGCCGGGTCGCGGCCGAGCAGCGACTCGACCAGCAGCGACGTCTCGGCGCGCGAGAGCGGCCCGAGCGAGATCGTGAGGGCGTTGCGCTTGCCGCCGCCCCAACCCGGTCGCCGCTCGAGTAGCTCGGGTCGCGCACACGCGACGACAAGGAGTGGGACACCTTCGACGAGGTCGACGAGCCCGTCCACGAAGTCGAGGAGACCGTCGTCGGCCCACTGCAGGTCGTCGATCACGAGCACCAGCGGTCGGCGCTCGGCGAGCGACTCGAGGAACATGCGCCAGCCCGTGAACAGCTCCGTCCTGCGGTCGCGGAGCTCGACGTCCTCCGGAACGAGCCCGACGAGCGGCTCGAGGCTCGACAGGACCCAGTTCCGCTCCACCTCCGGGATCAGATCGGCGATCGCGTCGTCGAGCTTCGCCGCGGTCACGGTCGCGTCGTCGTTCTCGTGGATCCCGCACTGCGCCTTGACGATCTCTCCGAGCGCCCAGAACGTCACGCCGTTCCCGTACGGCAGACACCGGCCGGATCGCCAGGCGATGATCTCGTCGTCGTCGGAGACCGACTCGCCGAGCTCCGCGACGAGCCGGCTCTTGCCGATCCCGGGTACGCCGACGAGCGTGACGAGCTGGGGCGACCGATCGACCCGGGCGCGCGCGAAGGCACCGAGGAGGAGAGCGCGCTCGTGCTCGCGGCCGACGAGCGGCGTCGACGGCTGTCCGGCAAACTCGCCGACTCGCCCGACGGCCTCGACCGCCTCCCACACCTCGACCGGTTCTGCCTTCCCCTTCGCGGCGACCGGATCGTGGGACCGGTAGACGATCAGGCGCTCGGTCGCCCGATAGGTTCCGGCGCCGACCAGAATGCCGTCGACGGGCGCCGCAGCCTGGATGCGGGCAGCAGTGTTCATCACGTCGCCGGCGACCATGGACTCTCCGGCCGCGGTGCGCGCGTCGAGCGCCACGAGCGCCTCCCCCGTCGCAACCCCGACGCGGACGTGAAGGTCGAGCGTGTCGTCGCGATCGTTGAGGGCGGCGATCGACTCCCGCACCGCCAGCGAGGCGCGAACGGCTCGCTCCGGGTCGTCCTCGTGCGCGGTCGGCGCGCCGAAGACCGCAACAACGGCGTCGCCGATGAACTTCTCCACGGTGCCCCCGTACCGCTCCAGCTCACGCCGCAGCGTCTCGTGGTACCGACGCAGCAGCGCGCGAACGTCCTCGGGGTCGAGGCGCTCGGCGCGCGCGGTCGAGCCGACAAGGTCGACGAAGACCGCGGTCACGACCTTCCGCTCCTCGCGCGTCCTGGCTTCTGCCGCGAGCGTCGCGCCGCAGCCGTTGCAGAACCGGGCGTCGTCCGGATTCTCCCGTGCGCACTGCGCGCAGGCGATCACGCGGTTACTGTACGCGTTGTCAGCGGAGCCGACGAACGGTGTAGCCGGAGTCGGCGAGCGTCCGGATGAGCAGCTGGGCGTGCTCCTCGTCGCGCGTCTCGAGCGTCAGCTCGGCCTCCGTCTCGAGCACGCCGATGTTGCGACCTTCGCGGTGGTGCTGGATCGCGAGGACGTTCGCGCGGTGCCCGGCGATCAGCCCGACGATGTGGGCGAGCTCTCCGGGCCGGTCGGGGATCAGCAGAGCCACGACGAGGTATCGCCCCGACGCCGTCATCCCGTAGCGGATCACCGAGCTCATGGTCGTCGCGTCGATGTTCCCGCCGGCGAGCAGGGCGCACACCGGGCCGTCGCCGGAGACCCGCCCGGCGAGAACGGCGGCTACCGGCGCCGCGCCGGCACCCTCGACGACGAGCTTGGAGCGCTCGAGGAGGAGCACGATCGCCTGCGAGATCTCCTCGTCGTCGACGACCACGACCTCGTCCATCAGCTCGCCGAGGATCTCGCGGGTGAGCGTCCCGGGGTGCTTCACCGCGATCCCGTCGGCGATCGTGGCGCCGGCCGGCTCCCTCCCGGCGAATGGCGCACACGCTGCAGACTGGACGCCCACGATCCTCACCTCCGGCCGCAGCGCGTCCAGAGCGATCGCGGTTCCCGCAGCGAGCCCTCCGCCGCCGACCGGGATCACGACGGTCAGCTCCCCCGAGGGCAACTGCCCGGCGAGCTCGAGGCCGAGCGTGCCCTGACCTGCCACGACGCGAGCGTCCTCGAAGGCATGGACGAAGGTCGCACCCGTCTCCGCCTCCCGCGTCCTGGCGACCGCGACCGTTTCGTCGAATCCCTCGCCCGCCAGCTCGACCGTCGCCCCGTACCCTCTCGCCGCCTCCACCTTGGCCATCGGCGCGGCCTCCGGGACGAAGATCGTCGCAGCGATTCCCGCCTCCCGCGCCGCCCAGGCGACCGCCTGGCCGTGGTTCCCGGCGCTCGCCGTGACGACACCGCGGCCGCGCTCCTCGACCGACAGCTGCGCGATCGTGTTGTAGGCGCCGCGGATCTTGAATGCGCCGGTGCGCTGCAGGTTCTCGGCCTTGAGCAGGACCGTCCGCCCCGAAAGGCGCGAGAGGGTCTCAGAGGAATACACCGGCGTCACCCGGGCGACGCCGTGAAGCCGGTCCTGCGCGGCGCGCACGTCGTCGATGGTGGGGCGCTCGCTCATCGAGCGTGACCGCCGGTCACGGCGTCCACGACCGCCCCGACGGCGGTCAGCGGATCGACGTCTCGGTGCTGGACGCCTTCCACCAGCGCGCGCACGTCGGCGTCGTCGCGCATGGACTTCCGGACGAGCCGCCGGACCCGCGCCACGGCGAGCGCCTCGACCTCGCCGCTCAGGTTGCGCTGTCGTCGCGCGTCGAGCTCGCCGCGCTCGTCGAGCTCGGCCCGCCGCGTCTCGAGGGCGTCCCAGAGCTCCGGCACGCCCTCGCCGCGGAGCGCCTCCGTCAGCAGAATCGTCGGCCGCCGCTCGCGAACCGGGTCGAGTGCGACGATCGACCGAACCTCCTGGAGCATGGTCTTCGCCGCCGGGTGGTCCATCTTGTTGACGGCGATCACGTCGGGGATCTCCATGATCCCCGCCTTGAGCGCCTGCACGGCGTCGCCGGAGCCGGGCATGAGGACCAGCAGCACGACGTCGGCGATCCCGATCACCTCGACCTCGCTCTGGCCGGTGCCGACCGTCTCGAGGAAGACCACGTCCTTCCCGGAGGCGTCGACGAGCAGCAGTGCCTGCAGCGTCGCCTCGGCCAGACCGCCGAGGTGCCCGCGCGTGCCCATCGAGCGGATGTAGACGTCCTCGTCGAGGAAATGGTCGGCGAGACGGATGCGATCGCCGAGCAACGCGCCGCGGGTGAACGGGCTCGACGGGTCCACGGACACGACGCCGACGCTCCGGCCGAGGCCGCGTGCGTGCCCGACGAGTGCGCTCACGAGGGACGACTTACCGACTCCGGGAGGCCCGGTGACGCCGATCGACGCCGCACCACCGGTGCTCGGGTAGACACGCCGAACGATCTCGGCGCCTTCCGCGGCGCCGTCCTCGACGAGCGAGATCGAGCGGGCGAGCGCGCGCCGGTCACCGGCGAGGACGCCGGTGACGAGCTCGTCCTGCGTCCAGCCACGGCCTGGCACCGACAGTGACTCTACGGCGTCGACCGGCTCTCGGCGTCGCGTGGCGCGAGCACGGCGACCTCGGGCGAGCCACGCTCGAGCTCGCGTTGGCGCGTCTCGTCGATCTCGTCCATCAGCGTCCTGATCCGGTCGAGCCCGCTCGGTGCGGCGGCCGGTGCATCCTCCTCGCGCAGCCGGGCCGTGAGAACGACCGCCACGGCCGCCGCGAAGAGGAAGATGCCGCTCGCGATCGCCCACGACGTGCGCGCGCCGACCGCATCCACGAGCAGGCCGCCGGCGGCCATCGAGAGGCCGAGAATCGCGTAGTAGGTCGACATGAGGACAGCGAGCGCCCTCCCGCGCATCGCGTCCGGGGCGCCCCGTTGGACGAGTACCTGGTTGCACACGATCGCCGTTCCGTTGCCTATCGTGGCGACAGCGGCGAACACGGCGGCGAGCACGATCGTCGGCGAGGCGGATGCGAGCCCGAAGCCCGCGGCCATCAGCGCGAGCGCACCGGGATACACGCGACGCATCCCGAGCGCGCGGAGCGCGGAGGCAGCGAAGAAGCTCCCGATCACGAGCCCGACACCCGTCGCGCTGACGAGGAAGCCGAGCCCGACGTTGCCCGCCCCGAGGTCGTGCTTGGCGAAGATCACCTCGGCGACGTTGATGCACGCGGTGGCGACCGCAGCCGTGCTCCAGACGACGAGCACCGTGACGAGCTGCCTGGAGCTGACGACGAGCCCGAGCCCCTCTCGGAGCTCGCTCCAGTGGCCCTTGGTGATCGGAGCGTCGGAGCGGAGCGCGCTGCCCGCGATCCGCGCGACGAGGATCGCGGAGAGGAGGAACGTCGCCGCGTTGGTCCAGTACGCGAGATCGACCCCGTCAGAGGCGAGGAGCAGGCCGGCGACGGCCGGGCCGACCGTCCACGCGACGTTCTCGACCGTCGCGAGCAGCGACGTTGCCTGCTCGCGGTCGTCGTCGGAGACGAGATTCGGGAGCCCCGCCCACACGGCGGGACGGAAGAACCCGGTGGCGATGCCGTTCACCGCCGCGACCGCCACGATCGCGATCGGCTCGTCCACGAACGGCAGGACCGCGAACGTCGCCGCTCGCACGAGGTCGGAGGTGATCATCAACCGCTTGCGTGACAGGCGGTCGACGAGCGGCCCGAGCGCCAGCCCGATCAGGACGATCGGGAGGAAGTCCGCGATCAGGAGTGCGGCGAGCCAGCGGCCGGATCCCGTCTCGTCGTAGACGTGGACGGAGAGGGCGAGCGCCGCGAGGTACGAGCCCATCGCCGACCCGGCCGTGGCCCAGAAGAGAAGGGCGAAACCTCGGTTCCGGCGAAGGAGGGACAGACGGCCTGTCGCTCCGAAGAGCACGAGGTGAAGCTACCACCGGCAGGCGACGCGGAACAGTGGCGGAAAACGCCATCACGTGACCGGTGAGGGGTGACGCCTGACGCTAGGCGACGGGACCGCTGGGGGCCGTCTTACGCGCCATCCGCTCGGCGACGACCTTCGCGAGTGCGATCCTGTCCGGGTTCCCCACCGGGCTTCCGAACGAGGTGAACAGCAGCCCCGACTGGATCCGTCCGTGCTGGAGGATCACGGCGTCGATGTACGCGCGAACGCGCTGGTTGCCGCTGACCGTCACGTTCACGACGATCCGGTACGCCGCGGTCTTCGGCGACACCGAGGGGAACGCGATCTTCTTCGCCGAGACGACCGTGATCTTCTGCCCCGGCCCGGCGGAGAGCCGGATGATGTCTCCGAGGCAGGTCGTCGTCTGACGCGTCGATCCGCGGTTCCAGGACGTGTTCGCCTCGCGGAGCGTGCGATACACCTGCGCGGTCGAGCCGACCGTGACGAAGACCGGCGGCTGCGCCAGGCGGAAGTCCGGCGACGCGGCATCGCCCGTCACGGTGAGGTCGGTCTCGTCGAGAGGGCCACAGCGTGCGCCCTTCGGCAGGTGCCGGTCGTCCTTGCTGCGGCTGATCGACATGAATCCCGTGCCCAGGTCGCCGCGCTTGAGGACGACCGAGCGTGCCGTCGCCTGCCCCGCCTTGGTCAGCGCCTTCTTCGGCTGGCCGTCGCCGGCCAGCGCAGCGGGCGCGACGAGCGCGGCGGTGAGGACGACGAGCAGCAGCGAGCGCACGATCTCACTGTACTCCGGTGGCGTTTCGCCGCACGACTTCGCTCACCGCGGGTCGTACGCGAGATTCGGGCGCAGCCACCGCTCGACGGTGGCGAGATCCATCCGCTTGCGCCCGGCGTAGTCCTCCACCTGGTCGCGGCCGATCCGGCCGATGGAGAAGTACCGGGCAACCGGATGCCCGAAGTACAGCCCGCTGACGCTCGACCCGGGGAGGGACGCGTAGGACTCCGTGAGCGAGAGCCCGGCTGCCTCTGCCCCGACGAGCGAGAACAGCGTCGGCTTCTCGGAGTGGTCGGGGCAGGCCGGGTAGCCGAACGCGGGCCGGATGCCGCGATAGCGCTCCGCGACGAGATCCTCGTTTCGGAGCTGCTCCTCGGGTGCGTACCACGCGCGGCGCGACTGCGCGTGGAGCCACTCGGCGAAGGCCTCGGCGAGGCGGTCGGCGAGCGCCTTCACCATGATCGCGTTGTAATCGTCGCCGTCCGACTCGAACGCCGATGCGAGCTCGTCGGCGCCGTGCACCCCGACCGCGAACCCACCGACGTGGTCCTCGAGGCCGGTGTCGGCCGGCGCGACGAAGTCCGCGAGTGAGCGGTTCGGGCGGGAGTCGTCGTGCGCCGCCTGCTGGCGGAGCATCGGGAAGCGGACATCGCCATTGCCGGTCTCGAGCACGACGTCGTCCTCCTCGGCGGCCGCACGCCAGAAGCCGTGAACGCCGCGCGGCACCAGAAGCTCCTCCGCGACGATCCGGTCGAGGAGGGCGTTTCCTGCCTCGAAAAGGTCTCGAGCGGCCGCGCCCTTCTCGGGATGCTCGAGGATCGCGGGGTACCGCCCCTTCATGTCCCAGGCGTGGAAGAAGAACGTCCAGTCGACGTAGGCGCGCAGCTCGGCGAGCGACGGCTCGACGACACGCGACCCAGTGAAGGCGGGAGTCGCGATGTCCTCTGCGTGCCAGCCGATCGGCGTTCGGCGCTCGCGCGCCGCCCGGATCGGAAGCAACGGCCGGCGCTCGCGCTCGGCGTGGAGCGCGCGCAGGCGCTCCTGCTCGACCCGGTTCTCGGCGTCGAGCGCGGCGCGGCGCTCGGGCTCGAGGAGCGACCCGACGACGCCGATCACGCGCGAGGCGTCGAGGACGTGGACGGTGGGCTGCGTGTACTCCGGCGCGATGCGCACAGCGGTGTGCTGCCGCGACGTCGTCGCGCCGCCGACGAGAAGCGGGAGGTCCATCCCGCGGCGCTCCATCTCCTTCGCGACGACGACCATCTCGTCGAGCGAGGGCGTGATCAACCCGGACAGCCCGACGACGTCGCAGTCCTCGTCGACCGCTGCGTCGAGGATCGCCTCCGCGGGGACCATCACCCCCAGGTCGATCACCTCGTACCCGTTGCAGCCGAGTACGACGCCGACGATGTTCTTCCCGATGTCGTGGACGTCGCCCCTGACGGTCGCGAGCACGACACGGCCCGCGCTCCGGGTGCCGCCGTCCTTCTCGGCCTCCATGAACGGCTCGAGGTACGCCACGGCGCGCTTCATCGCGCGGGCGCTCTTCACGACCTGCGGCAGGAACATCCGCCCCGAACCGAAGAGGTCGCCGACGACCTTCATCCCGTCCATGAGCGGCCCCTCGATCACGTCGAGCGGCCGTGCCGCCGTCCGGCGCGCCTCCTCGGCGTCCTCCTCGATGAAGTCCACGATTCCGTGCACGAGCGCATGCTCGAGCCGTTTGGAGACCGGCGCGTCGCGCCACGCGACGTCCTCTTCTCGCTCGACTGCCGTCCCCTCGTAGCGACGCGCGAGCTGGACGAGCCGCTCGGTGGCGTCGGGACGGCGGTTCCAGATCACGTCCTCGACGTGCTCGAGCAGCTCTGGCTCGATGTCCTCGTAGACCATCAGGAGCCCGGCGTTGACGATGCCCATGTCGAGGCCCGCGCGGATCGCGTGGTAGAGGAACGCGGCGTGCATCGCCTCGCGCACGTGCTGGTTGCCGCGGAAGGCGAAGGACAGGTTGGAGATGCCGCCGCTCGTCCGCGCGCCGGGGCAGCGCTCCTTGATGAGGGGTAGTGCCTCGATGAACGCCTTCGCGAACTCGTTGTGCTCCTCGATGCCCGTCGCGACCGCCAGCACGTTGGGGTCGAACACGATGTCCTCGGCCGGGAATCCCGCCTGCTCGGTGAGGAGGTCGAACGCGCGTGCGCAGATCTCGACCTTGCGCTCGACCGTGTCGGCCTGTCCCTTCTCGTCGAACGCCATCACGACGACCCCGGCGCCGGAGCGCCGGATCGCCCGCGCGTGCTCGAGGAACGGCTCCTCGCCTTCCTTCAACGAGATCGAGTTGACGATGCCCTTGCCCTGGAGGCATCGCAGCCCCGCCTCGAGGACGCCCCAGCGGGAGCTGTCGACCATGATCGGCAGCCGCGCCGCCTCCGGCTCGGTGGCGAGCAGGTTGAGGAAGCGCGTCATCGTCCGCTCGCCGTCGAGCAGGTCGGCGTCCATGTTGACGTCGAGCGCGTTGGCGCCGCTTCGCACCTGCTCGATCGCGACCTCGACCGCTGCCTCGAGGTCGTCGGCCTCGACGAGCGACCGGAACCGCGCGGAGCCCGTCACGTTCGTCCGCTCGCCGATCATCACGAATCCGGTGTCCGGGCCGATGGTGAACGGCTCGAGCCCGCTCCAGCGCGTCCGCGCGATGCGCTCCGGGATCGCCCGCGGCGCCATGCCGTCGACGGCGGCCGCGATCTGGCGAACGTGCTCCGGTGTCGTGCCGCAGC
This sequence comes from Gaiella sp., assembly GCA_036376855.1. Taxonomy (GTDB): domain Bacteria; phylum Actinomycetota; class Thermoleophilia; order Gaiellales; family Gaiellaceae; genus Gaiella. Next base: position 29,448 of record DASUZN010000038.1, read on the forward strand.
AACCTCCGACGACGTTGACGAGGCGGTCTTCTGCGAAGCCACGGAGATACCGGCTCGTGTCTCCCGGCTCCTCGTCGTGCTCGCCCATCGCGTTCGGCAGGCCGGCGTTCGGGTAGCAGGACACATACGTGTCGGCGACGCGCGCGAGCTGCTCGAGGAACGGCCGCATCTCGCTCGCGCCCAGCGAGCAGTTGACGCCGACGATGAGCGGCCGGGCGTGCTCGACGGAGACCCAGAACGCTTCCGCCGTCTGGCCGGAGAGGTTGCGGCCGCTGCGGTCGATGGCGGTGAACGAGAGCCAGAGCGGCAGCTCCGGCGCGACGTCCGCGGCCGCGACGATCGCGGCCTTCGCGTTCAGGGTGTCGAAGATCGTCTCGACGAGCAGGAGGTCGACGCCGCCCTCGGCGAGCGCGGCGATCTGCTCCGCGTAACTCGACCGCACCTCCTCGAACGTCACCGAGCGGTACGACGGATCGTCGACCTTCGGCGAGACCGACAGCGAGACGTTGAGCGGGCCGACGGCGCCGGCCACGAAGCGCGGACGCTCGGGCGTCCGCTCCGTCCATGCGTCCGCGGCAGCGCGGGCGAGGCGCGCGCCTTCGCGGCTCATCTCCGCGGCGAGGTGCCCGAGGTCGTAGTCGCCCTGCCCGATCGACGTCGCCGTGAACGTGTTCGTCGTCGCGATGTCCGCGCCGGCGGCGAAGTAGGCGTCGTGGATCTCGGCCACGAGCTCGGGGCGTGTGATGTTGAGGAGATCGGGGTCTCCCTTGACGTCGCGGCCGTGGTCGCGCAGTCGCTCGCCGCGGTAATCCGACTCCGACAGCCCCCGGCGATGGATGAGAACGCCCCACGAGCCGTCGAGCACGCCGATGCGACGGTCGAGAATCGCTCTCAGCTGATCGATCGCGCTCACTCGTCTCCTTCTCCGGTTCCGCGTGCCTTCGGAGCGGTCCCGGCGCTGCAAGCGCGGGGCTCTTTAGGCGTTTGGTAACCCGGTCGCCAAGCTGCCTTTCAAAGCTCTCCGGGACATCTCACGATAGCCGACACCCCCGGAGAGTTCCATGGAGCGTCGCTACGCGACCGACGCAGGGCTCCGCTCGGTGGGAGGCCACACAGGCGGTGACTGCTGAGCGGCGCCGGAGGAGGAGGCTCGTGCGGGAACCAGGGTTCCCCTACGGTTCTAGCCGGTCGTGCGACCCGAGACGCTGAGCTGGTTCTCGGCGTGTCGGATCCGCTGCTCGAGCTGCCAGCGGTCGGCGGCCGAGTCGCCGGCCTCGACCTTCTCGAGCTCTGCCTTCGCGGCGTCGAGCTGCGCCTGCGCGCGTGAGTCGTCGATCTCCTTGACGTTCACCGCGTCGTCGACGAGCGCGAGCGCCCGGTCGAGCTCGACCTTGAAGAAGCCGGGGCCGGTGGCGAACTCGAGGATCTCGTTGCCGCCGAGGTGGACGCGGGTCGAGCCGGCCTTCAACGTGGCGACGAGCGGCGCATGCCGCGCGAGCACGCCGATCTCCCCGGCCGCGCCGGGGACGATCAGCATGTGCGCCTCGCCGGAGAAGACGGGCCCGTCCGGCGTCACGAGCGAGACGTCGAACGGCGGGTGATCGGTGATCTCCGCCATCAGGCGTCGGCTACGCGGCGACCTTCTCGAGCTCGCGCGCGCGCTCGATCGCGTCCTCGATCGGGCCCTGCATGTAGAACGCGGCCTCGGGAAGCTCGTCGTGCTCGCCCTTGATGATCGAGTCGAAGCCGGCGATCGTGTCCTCGAGCTTGACGTACTTGCCCGGCGTCCCGGTGAACTGCTCGGCGACGAAGTTCGGCTGCGAGAGGAAGCGCTCGACCTTGCGGGCGCGGGAGACGACGAGCTTGTCCTCGTCGGTGAGCTCGTCCATGCCGAGGATCGCGATGATGTCCTGCAGGTCCTTGTAGCGCTGCAGGATCTGCTGGACGCTCGTCGCAACGCGGTAGTGGTCGTCGGAGACGATGCCGGGCTGGAGCGCCCGCGACGTCGAGTCGAGCGGGTCCATCGCCGGGTAGATCCCCTTCTCCACGATCGCGCGCGACAGGGTCGTCGTCGAGTCGAGGTGCGCGAACGTGTTGGCGGGCGCCGGGTCGGTCAGGTCGTCGGCCGGCACGTAGATCGCCTGCAC
>DASUZN010000039.1:0-7940 GCA_036376855.1 Gaiella sp.
TCCTCGACCGTGACCGCCACGACCGAGCCGTTCACAACGCTGCCGTCCACGGGGATCGCCTGCGTGCCGGTGCCCGGGGCGAAGAGGCCGCCGGAGACCGGATGCCCGTCGTCGATCACCCAGACCTGGTACGTCTTGCCCGCCGGCACCGGAGGGACGTCGGAGACGACCAGCACCGCCCGGCCGTCGTCTCCGACGACGAGCCTGCCGCGGGCGCCGGTCAGCGACGCCTCCGACGTCGGCTGTGCCAGAACGGCGGCTGCAGCCCGCTCCCGCTCGAGCGCCGAGCGGGCGTCGTCGAGGTCGGAGGAGACGGACGCGCCCCACAGGCCGAGCGCGAGCGCGGCGCACGCGGCGAGCGCAGCGGCGATCCCGAGCACGGGGACGAGGCGGCGCGAACGGCGCCGCTCCTCGAGGGAGACGACGTTCTGCGGCTCGGCCCGCGCGGTGTCGAGGATGCGGTCGCGCAGGCCAACCGGGGGCGCGGGTCCCGCGGTCGCGGTCGCCATCGCCGCTGCGACCTCGGTCAGCGAGCGGAGCTCCTCGCGCGCCTCCTCGGACGACGCGAGCAGCTCCTTCGCGCGGGCGCGATCGCGCTCGTCGAGGGCGTCCAGCGCGTAGCCGGCGATCAGCTCGTGAGTCTCGGCGTCCACGATCCCTCCGGTTCGGCCTCGTCCAGCAGCTCCCGTAGGCGCGCGAGGCCGGCGAACATCCTGCTCTTGATCGTACCCAGTGGCACTCCCAGCCTCTCGGCCACCTCCGACTGCGAGTAGCCGCCGTAGTAGGCGAGCTCGATCGCCTCGCGCTGCGTGTCGGGCAGCACTCGGAGCGCCGCCTGCACCCGATCGCGCTCGAAGCCGAGCCAGGCGGCGTCCTCCGCCGACCCAGCCTGGTCGACCGGATCGGGGCGGGTCTCGGACTCGAGCGGCTCCGCGCGGCGGCGCTCCTCGCGGCGCACGATGTCGACGGCGCGCCGGTGGACGAGCGTCACGATCCACGTGCTTGCCTTCGCGCGCTCGGCGCGGAAGGTCGCGGCCGAGCGCCAGGCGGCGAGGAATCCCTCCTGCACCGCATCCTCGGCGAGCCGGTCGTCCCGGAGGACACGGTAGGCGATCCCGTAGGCGACCCGGCCGACACGGTCGTAGAGCTCGCCGAGCGCGCTCTCGTCCCCGCGCGCCACGAGAGCGACGAGCGCCTCGTCGGAGAGGTGCGTGTGCCTGCGCAACGCCAGGTCATCCTGGCGCATCCGGGCAGAGGACGGAAGCGACTCGACGAGCACGCCGCTGGTTCGCCCGCCGCGCGCCACCGGTTCACCGCCGGTCCGAACCGATCTCACTCCGGCTCGCGAACAACGCCGCGATCCAGCCGACCACCAACGGAAGGAGCACGACGATGCGCAAGAGCATCGCGGCCGCGGCGCTCGCCGCCCTGGCCACATCGGCCGCGCTCGGCGCGGCGGTGACGCTCGGTCCCGGGAACGGGACCGCCTCGAGCCACCGGGAGGCACCGCTCATCGCGGACGACCCCTCGGCGGACCTCACGGACGTCTACGCGTTCCGGAGCCCCGACCGGCCGAGCACCGTCACGATCCTGGCGAACGTGATCCCCGGCGAGGACCCCGCGGCGGGACCGAACTGGTACACGTTCTCGCCCGCGGCCCGCTACAACCTGAAGCTCGACACGACGGGCGACGTCCGTCCCGACGTGATCTACCGCTTCGAGTTCCAGCGGAAGACCGGTCCATTCTTCCTCGGCGACACCGCGCAGCCGTACACCGTCACGCGGATCGCGAAGGGGAAGACGACCGTCGTCGCGCGCGGCACGACCCCGCCGAACAACATCGGCAAGCGCTCGACGCCGGACTACCGGAGTCTCGCCACGAAGTCGATCGCCTCGTTCGACGGCGGCGCCGCGAAGGCGTTCGCCGGCCAGCGCGACGATCCGTTCTTCGGCGACGTCGGGGCGATCTTCGACCTCGTCGCGATCCGCAAGGGCACGGGGAACATGGGCGGCGGGAAGGACTTCTTCGCCGGCTACGGCGTGCACACGTTCGGCGTTCAGGTGCCGATCGCCGGCCTCGCCGCGAAGAACGGGACGATCGGCGTCTGGGCGTCGGTCGACCGCCGCAAGGTGACGACGCGTGGCGCGACGACCCGCAACTCGGGTGCCTGGGTGCAGGTCAACCGGCTCGGCAACCCGCTCGTCAACGAGGTGATCATCCCGACGGGACTGAAGGACCGGTGGAATGCGCTCCAGCCGTGGAGCGAGTCGGAGTTCCGCAAGTACTACAACGAGCCGATCCTCGCCGCGGTGATCAACAAGCTCTACAAGCTCGGAGCGCCCGAGACCGGCCGCGACGACCTCGTCGCGGTGCTGCTCACCGGCGTACCGAAGCTGAACTACACAGGGCCGAAGCTCGCCGACGTCCTGCGGCTCAACCTGACCATCCCCGTCGCGAAGAGCCCGAACCGGCTCGGAGTGCTCGGCGGCGACACGCAGGGCTGGCCGAACGGTCGCCGGCTCTCGGACGACGTGATCGACATCGCCGAGCAGGCGGTCGGCGGCTTCCTGAAGGACGTGAAGCTGCCGCTCGGCGACGGCGTCAACGCCGACGACGTCGACACGCTCGACGCGTTCCCCTACGTCGCCGACCCGAAGTCCGGGTTCGACAACACGAAGGGGGTCCAGAAGCCCTGATCGTCCAGCGGTGCCGGCCGGTCCCTCGAACGAGGCGGCCGGCCGGCACCGAACCGTTCGCGTGGCCCAGTCGAACCAGGAGCCGACAGGCCCCTCGAGACGCCTTCCTCCCGCCGCAGCCGCACGACGGCTCTCGTCGTCGCCGTCGCTACCGCCGCCGTGCTCGGCGTGGGCGGCCTCTTCGGCGGCGTGCTCGGCGAGCTTCGCCCGGAAGCGGCGGCGAGCGCCTCGCCGCGACTCGAGCTCGACGCGGCGCTCCCGCTCGGCGGGACCGCCGTGGCCGTCAGGACGCTCGAGCGCGCCGTGCGTGTCGACCCGCGCGACGCCGATCGCCTCGGGGAGCTAGGCCTCGCCTACCAGCTCCGCTGGCGCGAGACGGGCGATCCCTCGTTCCTGCCCCTCTCCGAGCGCGCGCTCCGGCGAGCACTCGAAGCACGGCCTCGGGATGCCGCCGCGACGCTCGGGCTGGGCAACCTCGCGCTGATCCGTCACGACTTCCGCGATGCGCTCGTCCTCGGTCGCGAGGCGCGCCGTCGGGCGCCGTTCGCCGCGCGGCCCTACGGTGTCGTGGGCGACGCCCTGATCGAGCTCGGGCGCTACCCGCAGGCGTTCGCGGCATTCGATCGGATGGCGGCCGTGAGGCCGAGCCTCGCCTCGTACGCCCGTGTCGCCTACGCGCGTGAGCTGACCGGCGACCGCCGCGGCGCCGCCGTGGCGATGAACCTCGCCCTCGACGCCGCGGGCGGTGTCCCCGAGCCGACAGCCTGGGCGCACGTGGAGCTTGCAAAGCTCGCGCTCGGCGACGGGCGGGTCGACGCGGCCGCGGAGCACCTTCGGGCTGCCCTTGCGATCTTCCCCGGCTACGTCCTCGCGCTCGAGCAGCAGGCCCGCGTCGACGCCGCACGAGGTCGCCTCCGCGCCGCGGTCGCGACGGCACGGCGGGCGGCGACCGCCGTCCCGCTCCCGCAGTTCGTCGCGTTGCTGGGCGATCTACTCGATCGGCAGGGTCGAACGGTGGCCGCGGCGCGACAGCGAGCCACGGTTGCGGCCATCGACCGGGTGCTGATCGCGAACGGCCTGCGTGTCGACCTCGAGAGCGCCCTCTTCCGGGCCGACCATGGCGTCCTGCCGGCGCAGACGGTGCGCCTCGCGCGCCTCGCCCGTGCCGACCGGCCGTCGATCTACGGCGACGACGCGCTCGGCTGGGCCCTCGCGCGCGCCGGAAGGTGCGCGGAAGCCGAGCCATGGCTCGACAGGGCGCTGCGTCTCGGCACGAAGGACGCGCTCCTCTACTTCCATCGCGGGTACGCCGCGGGGTGCGCCGGCGACCGCCGCGCGATGCGCGCGTGGTACCGCCGCGCGCTCGAGCAGAGCCCGGTCTTCTCCGTGCGGTGGGCGCCGGTTGCGCAAAGGGCGCTCGCGTGAGGCGCCTCGCGTCCGTCGTGGCGGCCCTCGTCGTCGTCGCGGTCGTCCTCGCCCACCCGCGGGAAGCGTCCGCGCATCCGCTCGGCAATTTCACGGTCAACCACTACGCCGGGATCGAGCTCGCCGGAGACCGCGTGTTCGTCCGCTACGTCCTCGACCTGGCCGAGATTCCCACCTTCCAGTCGGGCGACCGCGTGCGGGCGCCTCGCTACCCCTCCGAGCTCGCCCACCACCTCGACCTTCGGCTCGGAGGCGAGCGCGTCGTCCTGCGCCCGCTGGCACACCGCGTCTCGGAGCGCCCGGGAGCCGGGGGGCTGCCGACCCTGCGGTTCGAGGCCGTCTACGCCGCACCGCTCAGTGGATCTGCCGTCACGTTCGTCGACCGGAGCTTCGCGAGCCGCATCGGCTGGCGGGAGATCACGGTGCGTGCCCGCGACGGCGCGCGTGTCGTCTCGTCGTCCGTCCCGGCCGCGAGCCGCTCGGACGAGCTGCGCTCGTATCCGCGCGACCTCCTCCGCTCGCCGCTCGCAATTCGCACGGCGACGGCGCATTTCGTCGCCGGGACGGCGGTCGCTGCGCCTCCCCGGCTCGACCGGTCGGCCGCGCCGGGCCACACGGGGGACGGGCTGGCCGCGCTCATCGGGCGCGACGACCCGTCGTTCGGCGTCGTCCTGCTCTCCCTGCTCGTCGCAGCGTTCTGGGGCGCCGCGCACGCTCTGACGCCCGGGCACGGGAAGGCGCTCGTCGCCGGTTACCTCGTCGGCACCCGCGGCCGGCCGCGACACGCGTTCGCGCTCGGAGCCACGGTCACGGTCACCCACACAGCCGGCGTCTTCGGCCTCGGTCTCGTGACGCTCGGGCTCTCGGCGGTCGTCGTTCCCGAACAGCTTTATCCCTGGCTGACCCTCGTCTCGGGGGTGCTCGTCGTCGGGGTCGGTGCGGGCGTCCTTCTCCGTCGCGCCCGCTCCGCCCGTGGCCACCACGGCCACCACCACGCACACGACCATCATCACGACGACGACATCGGCACGCGCGGGATCCTCGGGATCGGCGCCGCCGCGGGCCTGCTGCCCTGCCCGTCGGCGCTCGTCGTGCTCCTGAGCGCGATCGCGCTCCACAAGCTTGCGTTCGGGCTCGCGCTGATCGTCGCGTTCAGCGTCGGCCTCGCGGCGACGATCACGACGATCGGCCTGGTCGCCGTGCTCGCCCGGCGTGCCTTCGGGCGAGCACGGCTCGACGGCCCCGTGATCCGGGCGCTGCCCGCGCTTTCCGCAGCGGTCATAGTCGCAGTGGGCCTCGTGATCACGGTGCGCGCGATTCCGGGAGTCGTCTGAACCGGACACGGGCGGGCGACGAATCACGCGTGTCCAACCGAGGAGAGGAGTGACGCGATGTTCGGGCTCGACGACTGGCTTGCAGGGCTGTCCAATGGAGGATCGATCGCCGTCGTGGTCGCCGTCGCCGTCCTGCTCGGGCTGCGGCACGCGACCGATCCCGACCACATCGCCGCCGTCACGACTCTCGTCGCCTCCGGCCGGGAACGTGCAACCGGCGCGGCCGCGCGGCTCGGTGCGTGGTGGGGCGCCGGGCACGCGCTGACGCTCGTCGTGTTCGGCGTGCCGATCCTCCTCGCCGACCGCTTCTTGCCCGACGCGCTCCAGCGTGGAGCCGAGACCGCCGTCGCGGCGCTCATCGTGTTCCTCGCGGTGCGGCTCATCGTCCGCTGGCGACACGGCGCCTTCGCGCTGCATTCCGCGCACGACGGCGGTCACCGGCACCCGGTGCGCTCGCCGGCCGGCGCGTTCGGGATCGGGCTCGTCCACGGCATGGGTGGGAGTGCAGGCGTCGGCGTCCTGCTGCTTGCCGCGATCCCGTCTCCCGAGCTGGCGCTCGTCGCCCTCGTCGTCCTCGCCGTCTTCACCGCGGTCTCGATGACGATCGTCACGACAGGCTTCGGCGCCTTGCTCTCCGTGCGCGCGGTCGCCGGCTCGCTGACCGCTGCGGCGCCGCTGCTCGGCGGCGCGAGCCTCGCGTTCGGCCTCTGGTACGCCGCCGCCGCGTGGAGCCTCGCGCCCTATCCGTTCTGAGCCACGGAGCGCTACCGGGGGGTGGGTACGATCGGCGCACCGTGAGCGCCTCCACCGACGTCTCGACACTCGCCCGGAACGCAGTGCACCTGCTGCCCGAGGACGGGCTGGCGGAGAAGCTGCGGCTCGGCCGCCCGCTGCGCGTCAAGCTCGGGATCGACGTCACGTCGCCCGACATCCACGTCGGCCGCGCTATCCCGCTCCAGCGCATGCGCGCCTTCCAGGATGGGGGACACGTCGGGGTGCTGATCATCGGCGACTACACGACACGGATCGGCGACCCGTCCGGCCGCTCGGCGGAGCGTCCGATCCTCGACCCCGATGAGATCGACCGCAACGCCCGGACGTACCTCGAGCAGGCGCTTCTGATCCTCGACCGCGATCGCACCGAGGTGCGCTTCAACGGGGAGTGGCTCGCGAAGCTCGACTTCGCCGACGTGCTCCGGCTCACCCGCACGACCACGGTCGCACAGATCCTCGAGCGCGACGACTTCGCGCAGCGGATGGGCGCGAACGAGCCGATCTCGGTCTCGGAGCTCCTCTACCCGCTCATGCAGGCATACGACTCCGTTGCCGTCGAGGCGGATGTCGAGCTCGGTGGCACCGACCAGCTCTACAACCTGCTCGCGGGCCGCGCGGTGATGGAGGCGTACGGTCTCCAGCCCCAGGTCGTGCTCACGACGCCGCTGCTCCTCTCGTGGGACGGCGCGAAGATGAGCTCGTCCGTCGGGAACAACATCCCGCTGACCGCGCCGCCCGAGGAGCAGTTCGGCCGCACGATGCGGATCCCCGACGACATGCTCGAGCAGTGGTGGACGCTCGTCGCCGAGCGACCGGTGCCCGCAGGTGAGCCGATGGAAGCGAAGCTCGAGCTCGCCCGGTTCGTCGTGCGGCGCTCGCACGGCGAAGACGCCGTGCGCGATGCCGAGGCGCACTTCACGCGCGTCGTCCGCGAGCACGCGGCGCCGGACGACGTCCCCGAGCACCCGTTGCCGGCGGGGGAGAGCGTGCATCTTCCAGCGGTGATCGCCGACGCGTTCGGCCTCTCGACGAGTGAGGCGCGCCGGATGATCGCGCAGGGGGGCGTCAAGCTGGACGGCACGCCCGTCGACGGGCTCGACGTGGCGCGCTCGGAAGTCGACGGAAAGCTCCTGCAGGCGGGCAAGCGTCGCTTCGCGCGGCTTGTTGCCTAGGCTTGACACTCCTCGGGGCTCTGGTACACTTCCGCGGCCGCCCGAGAGGGAGGCAAGGAAAGCCCTGCGACTCACAGGAGCGCCTTCGACCGATTCGGATACGACCTTTCGTAGCCCGTCGTTTCGGAGGCCTCACGCGTGAGCGGAGGCCTTTTCGTTGCCCGACCCTCCCCGGCACCGGTCCTTGAAAACTCAACAGCGTGCGTGTGCGACGAGAAAGCGTCGTCGTCCGATCGACCGGTTCGCCGGTCGTTTCGAACGACGTCGTCTTATCCCGTCATACTCGTCCTGCCTTCCCGGCGGGACGAGAACTGACGCCTTTGAGCTAGACGCTCCGCCTCGGCGGAACGTCTAGTTATGAGCTCGAAGGAAGACACCAGTTCGCCTCGTCTTCGGACGGGGCAATCTGTTTCTTCACGGAGAGTTTGATCCTGGCTCAGGACGAACGCTGGCGGCGCGCCTAACACATGCAAGTCGAGCGAGAACCAGGGCTTCGGCCCTGGGGACAGCGGCGAACGGGTGAGTAACACGTGGATAA
>DASUZN010000040.1:0-3060 GCA_036376855.1 Gaiella sp.
CTACACCGACGCGTAGGCATCGAGCCCAAGGTAGCCGGGGGACTCGATGGAGGAGGCAAAGCGGGCAGCCGACGCGATCATCGCGGCGTTGTCCGTGCAGAGCGCGAGGGGAACGAAGCGCGCGTCCGGCAGCGCGGCGCGGAGCTCCGAGTTCGCGGAGACGCCGCCGACGACCGCGATCGTCCCGTCCCCGGTCTCCTCGGCGGCAGCGTGGAGACGGCCGACCAGGGCGCGGACGATCGCGCGCTGGTACGACGCCGCGAGATCCGCGCGTCGCGCCGCGAGCTCGGCCTCGGAGAGGTCGCGCACGGCGTAGAGCAGCGCCGTCTTGAGCCCCGAGAAGGACAGGTCGAGGTCGGGGACCCGCGCGACCGGGAACAAGAAGGCTTCGGGGTCGCCCTCGCGCGCGAGACGGTCGATCTCCGCCCCGCCCGGGTAGCCGAGCCCGAGCAGCCGGGCGCCCTTGTCGAAGGCCTCGCCGGCCGCGTCGTCGAGCGTCGAGCCGAGCACCTCGTATCCCGTCCGGTCACGTACCGACAGGACCAGCGTGTGGCCACCGCTCGCGAGCAGGCACGTGAAAGGGGGCTCGAGCGGGTCGGGCGCGAGGTAGAGCGTCGCGACGTGGCCCCGGAGGTGGTCGACCGGGACGAGCGGGATCCCGCCCGCCCAGGCGAGCGCCTTTGCGGCCGAGAGCCCGACGAGGAGCGCGCCCACGAGCCCGGGGCCCTGCGTGACGCCGATGCGTCCGATCTCACCGAGCTCCGCCGACGCGTCCTCGAGCGCCGCCCGGATCACCGGGGAGACGAGCTCGAGATGCCGCCGCGAGGCGATCTCCGGCACGACCCCGCCGTAGCGCGCGTGGAGGTCGGCCTGCGAGGCGACGATCGACGAGCGCACGACGCCGTCGCCGTCCACGACGGCCGCCGCTGTCTCGTCGCACGACGTCTCGATGCCGAGAATCACGAGCTCGGTCAAGCGGAGTCCGCTTCGCGCCACATGATCAGGGCGTCCTCGCGGTTGTCGGTGTAGTAGCCGCGCCGGACTCCCTTCCGGCGAAACCCGAACCGCTCGTAGAGAGCGATCGCGCCCGTGTTGGAGACGCGCACCTCGAGCGTGTAGCCGCGCAACGGGTCGTCCTTCGTCAGCTCGAGCAGGCGCTGGAGCAGCGCCGACGCGATCCCTTGCCGCCTCCGCTCGGGCGCAACGGCCACGTTCATCACGTGCCAGGCGTCGACGTAGCGCGAGAGCACGACATACCCGGCGAGATCGCCGTTCTCGTCCACGGCGCCGAAGGAGAGCGAGCTCGGCTTCGCGAGCTCGGATGCGAACATCGAGCGGGACCACGGCGCACGATAGGACGCTCGCTCGATGCGCTCGATCGCATCGAGGTCGTGGAGCTCGAGGCGGCGCAGTTCGAGGCCGAGCATCATCCGCGCCACGCCTCCGCGTCGGGGGCACGCGCATACACCGGCTCGATCGCCTCGACCGGGCCGAACGTGGTTGCCAGCCGCGCGTGGAAGACGGCACGTGGCACGTGGCGCGGGTCGTCGTCGGGAGGCACCTCTCCCCCGCCCGCCTCGAGTACCGCCCGGTACCGGCGCGCGCCGTCGCCGACGCAGAGCCGTCCCGCCGCCTCGACGTCCGCCGGCGAGACCGCCCCCGCACCGGGGACGAAGACCTCCCCGCGCCGGGCGTCGATCACCGGCAACCCGCCCTCCGAGCCCTCCGCCAGCGCGTTCAGCGTGGAGACGCCGGCACCCTCGATGCCGAGCGCAAGCGCAAGACCGCGCGCGGTCGCGAGGCCGATTCGCGTGCTCGTGAAGCTGCCCGGCCCCGTCCCGACGACCAGCGCGTCCAGGTCGCGCGGTCGTGCGGAAGCGCGGCGCAGGAGCGCGTCGACGTCCTCGAGCAGCGTCTTCGCGACCGAAGCGCGCTCCCCGAGAATCTCGCCGTCGTCGAGGAGCGCGCTCGTCGCGACGTCAGTCGCCGTGTCGAAGGCCAGGACCAGCACCCGTCGATTCTTCCAGCAGCGTCCGGTCGACCGTGTCGACGATCACCCGCCGGACGTCTGGCGTCACATGCTCGAGGCGGACGTGCGCCCGCGGCTCCGGCAGGACGCCCGCCCCGGCCTCGGGCCACTCCACGAAGACGACGGCGTCCTCGAAGTACGGCTCGAGATCGCCCCACTCCGCGGCCGAGAGGCCGCGGAAGCGGTAGAGGTCGAGATGAGCGACGTCGACCGCTCCGCTGTAGCGGTGGCCGATCGTGAACGTCGGGCTCGTGACGCGACCCGTGACACCGAGCGCGTGGCAGGCGCCGCGGACGAAGGTCGTCTTGCCCGAGCCGAGCTCGCCAGAGACGAGGACGACGTCGCCCGGCGCGAGAGCCCGGGCGAGCCGCGCCGCGATCGACTCGGTCTCCTCCACCGAGCCGCTCTCGACCTCGAGGGACGCCATTCAGAAGAGCCCGAGCTGCACCGGCTGGCGCTCGCGACCCTCGGTGCTCGACAGCGCGGGCACGAGCACCCGGCCGGACGAGCGAGCGTGTGTTGAATCGACACAAGGTGCTTCTCCCTCGCCGAGCAGCTCCGGCAGCCGCGCGACATCCCGCTCGAGCACCTCGAGCATCGTCGGCGTGTAGAGGGCGGCGGCCGGGTGGTAGAGCGGGTAGAGCGTCACGCGGCGCCCGCCGAGCGTCACGTCCTGCTCCTGCCCGTGGACGCGTGTGATGCCGAGTGCTCGGCCCGAGAGCAACGCGGTCGCAAAGCTCCCGAGGGTCGCCACGACGCGCGGCCGCACGAGGTCGAGCTGGCGGTAGAGGTACGGCTCGCAGGCGGCCGATTCCTCTGGCAGCGGGTCTCGGTTCCCGGGCGGGCGGCACTTGAGCACCGTCGCGAGGTAGACCTCGTCGAGCGACAGGCCGACCCCGCCGAGCAGGCGCTCGAGGAGCTCACGCGCACGCCCGGCGAACGGCATGCCCTCGCGATCCTCGTGGAAGCCGGGGGCCTCGCCGACGAGCGCGAGGCGGGCGTCCGGATCACCCTCGCCGAAGACGACCTGC
>DASUZN010000041.1:0-10550 GCA_036376855.1 Gaiella sp.
GGGTCGAGCGTCCTTGCCGCTCTCGACGACGCGGCGCAGCTGCTCGACGTGTCGATCGCCCAGCCCCGCCCGCGGTTCTTCGCCTTCGTCGGCTCCTCGGGGCTCGAGATCGGCGTGCTCGGCGACCTGCTCGCGTCGTGCTTCGACGTCAATCTCGCCGTGTGGGCGGGAGCGGCCTCCGAGGTGGAGGACCAGGCCGTCCGCTGGGTCAGCGAGTTCGTCGGCTTCCCCGCCGCCGCGGGCGCGTTCACGAGCGGCGGCACGATCTCGAACGTCACGGCGCTCGCGGCCGCACGCGAGCGGGCGCTGCCAGGGTCGCGGCGCGACGGCATGAGCGGCACGCACGCGGCGCTCTACTGCTCGCAGGAGGCGCATTACTCCGTCGTCCGCTCGGCAGAGCTGCTCGGGATCGGCTCCGACCAGGTTCGTTCCCTGGAGATGGACGACCAGCGCAGGCTCCGGCCGCAGGCGGTCGCCGAGGCGATCGACGCCGACAGCGCGAAGGGCGTCACGTCCGTCGCCGTCGTTGCCACCGCCGGGACGACGCTCACCGGCGCGGTCGACCCGATCGACCCGCTCGCAGACGTCTGCGAGGAGCGCGGCGTCTGGCTCCACGTCGACGGCGCGTACGGCGTCGCCGCCGCGACGACGCCCTCGGCCGGCCATCTTTTCGCAGGCCTCGACCGCGCCGACTCGGTGACGCTCGACGCGCACAAGTGGCTCTTCCTGCCGAAGGCGTGCGGGGTCGTGCTCGTCCGTCGCCACGAGGACCTCCACGGTGCGCTCGCGCACGAGGAGGACTACATCCCCCACGAGCGACCCGACCACCACATGGTCGACATCACGCTCGAGTACTCGCGGCCGTTCCGTGCCCTCAAGCTCTGGCTCGCGTTCCGCGCCCACGGATCGGAGGCGATCCGGGCGGCGATCGAGCGAAACCTCGGCCAGGCCCGCCTTCTCTACGACGCGGTCGCCGTGCACGCCGAGCTCGAGCACCTCTGCGGCGAGCCGCAGCTCTCGATCGTTCCCTTCCGCCACGTCCCGGCGGGCATGTCCGGGGAGGATCTCGACGACCACAATGCCCGGCTCGTGGAGGCGCTCCAGCGGCAGGGTGACGTCTGGGTCGCACCGGCGCGCGTCGACGGGAAGGTCTGCCTGCGCCCGTGCGTCGTCAACTACCGCACGACCGACGACGACGTGCGCGCGCTCGTCGACGCCGTGCTCGAGGTGGGAGCGGCGCTCGCCCGGTAGCGGGCGCTAGCGCTTCTTCTTCGCGCCCTTGCCGCTCTTGCGGCCGGACGCGCCGGGGCGGTCGGATGCCGGCTTCGTCCGTACGGGCATGCCGGCGCCGCCGTGCTCCATCCGGCGGCGGAGCTGGCGGTTCGCGGCGTCGGGCGTCTCGGTCTCCTGGCCGACCGCGGCCATGTAGGCACGGCGCTCCGCGGGCGTCAGCAGGTTGAGCATGCGCTGGGCCTGCTCGGGGCTCTTGGGCTCGCCGAAGGCGGTCATCTTCTTCATCGCCGCGGCGAGCTCGGGATTCTCGCGCTCGAGCGCCGCGATCGAGGCCTTCTGGAACCACTTCTTGAAGAGCGGCACCTTGGAGAGGAACGTGACGACCGGCCGCAGGTACTTGCCGCCCTTGATCCGCCCGAGCAGCACGAAGACGCCGAGGAGCACTGCGAGGACGAGCAGCACGAACAGCGGGATCCAGGCCCAGAACGGCATCGCGCGCGATCCTAGCTGCTCCCAAGCGGGAATCCGCAGGAGCGGATTCCCGCGCTCGGATCCCCGCCTACGGCGGGGCACATCCCTGAAGGCGTCCCCTTCGGGGCCGCAACTGCCTCGATCCGGCGTTGATCGCAGGTGTGCTGTCGAGCGGGGACTTAGGGTTGACGCGTGACCACGCGGACGCGGAAGGCCCTCGTCGGCCTCGGGATCGGGCTCGCGCTCGCGGACTCGTCGGTAGTCACGCACGCGCTGCCGGACAACCTGCGGCAGTTCGACGTGGAGATCCCGACCGTCGCCTGGGTCCTGACGTCGTACAACCTCTGGCTCGCTCTCGCCGCCGTCCCTGCTGCGTACGTGGCGCGCCGTAGGCCCGTGCCTGCCTTCACCGCCGGGACGCTCGTGTTCGCGGCTGCATCGCTCGCCTGCGCGCTCGCACCGTCGTTCGGCGTGCTCGTCGGCGCGCGCTGCGTGCAGGCGATCGGGGGCGCGCTCCTCGTCTGCGCGGCGCTCGACCTGTTGACCGAGATCCAGGGCTCCGACGGCGGCGCCGTGAGCACCTGGGCGACCGCCGGGATCCTCGGCGCGGCCCTGGGGCCCGCGATCGGCGGGATCCTCACCGAGACCCTCGGGTGGGAGTCGATCTTCTTCGTCCAGGCGCCGCTGGCCCTGCTGACGCTCCTCGGCGTGCTCCGGCTGCGCGTCCGGCCGCTCGTCGAGCCGGCGGGTCGGCCGAGCCTCTCCGCGAATCTCGCGCTGCTGCTGTTGTCGGGTGCGCTGACCGCTGCGCTGTTCCTCCTGGTGCTGCTGCTCGTCGACGGGTGGCGCTTGGATCCGGCCGTCGCCGGGGTCGTCGTCACCGTGATGCCGGTCGCGGCGATCGCGACCGGGAGCATCGCGAGCCGCGTCGGCAACACCGCTACGCGCGCGGCGGCGGGCGTCGTCCTCGTCACCGGCGGGCTCGCCGCTCTCGGCGTCCTTCCCGGCTCGGCGTGGTGGTGGACGGTCCTGCCGCAGATCCTGGTCGGCGCGGGTCTCGGGCTCGCGCTCTCCGCGCTGACCGAGCGCGCTCTCCACGGCCGCTCGCCGCAGGCGGTGCACGGCGGCTGGACGATCGCGGCGCGGCACGCCGGCGTCGTCCTCGGGCTCCTGCTGCTGACGCCGGTCTTCACCACCGCGCTCGACCGCAACGAGGAGCGAGCGCTCCGGGCCGGAGCGGCGGCGGTCCTCGACAGCAGCATCCCACCGCTCGAGAAGCTCGCGGTCGCGCAGGACGTGCTCGCCATCGTCCGCGCCTCCGACCGGGAGGTGCCGGACGTCCGCGACGCGTTCGCCGACCGTCCCGACACGCCCGAGTACCGCGGGCTCGAGGACGAGCTCGTCTCGCAACTCGACCGGGCGGTGACCGCGGCGTTCTCGCGCCCCTTCCTGCTCGCCGCGCTGCTCGCGCTCGCGGCTCTCGTCCCGATCGTGCTCTCCCGCAGGGCGGTGAGCGTGTGAAGGCGCTGCCGATCCTCGTCGCGGCCGCCCTCGCTTGCGTTCTCGTCGGCGGGTACGTCGCTCTCGGCGGCACGTCGTACGAGCCGAGCCCCGTCGCAAACCCGTGCGCTCCTCGCCCAGCCAGGGAGACCGAGGGCACGGGGGAGCGGATCGAGGTCGTGCTGCTCGCCGCGGCGGACGGGACGGCTTGCCAGCTCGGGGTCTCGCGCGAGGAGCTCGTCCTCGCCCTCCGTAGCGTCGACGACCTCGACGCGCTGGCTCGGAAGGAAGGGAAGTCGCGCGACGACCTCGAGGAGGCGCTTCGGGCCGGCCTCGTCCGGGCCGTCGACGAAGGTGAGACCCAGGGGCTGATCGGCGGCACCACGGCCTCCGGGCTCAGGTTCGCCGCGGATCATCTGCCGCTCGGGCTCCTCCTCTCGGTGCTGCGCGGCGCGTCGTCCCTGCTCGGGTGACGCAGTAGGGTGCGCCCGTGAAGGGGCGGCGCAGGCAGATCGTGCTCGGAGCGCTCGGCCTCGTGGTCGTCGTCGTCACGTTCGCCGTCGTCCTGCCGCGGATCGCGAGCTACACCGACGTCTGGGCCGTCGTGAAGCAGCTCGACACGACCTGGCTGCTGGCGCTGGGCGCCGCCGTGGTCGTCAACGTCGTCACGTACGCGCCGCCGTGGATGATCGCGCTGCCGGGACTCCGCTTCCGCCAGGCGCTGCCGTTCACACAGGCTTCGACCGCGCTGACCTATGTCGCGCCCGGCGGGGGGATCGTCGGGATGGCAGGGTCGTACGGCCTCCTGCGCATGTGGGGCTTCGGCTCGAGCGACGTCGCGCGCGCCGTGACGCTCACGGGGATCTGGAACCAGCTTGCGAACCTGCTGCTCCCTGTCGTCGCCGTGCTGCTCCTCGCGCTGGACGAGGAGCACAGCACCCTGCTGACGACCGTCGCGGTGGTCGGGGCAAGCGTGTTCGCGGTTGCGGTCGCGCTGCTCGTGCTGGTCTTCTGGAGTGACACACTCGCCCGGGGCATCGGCGACCTCTGCCAGCGCGCGCTCAACCGGCTGCTGCGTGCGCTCCGCCGCAGCAACGTCGTCGCGGGCTGGCCCGATCGCCTCGTCCACTTCCGCCGTGCCACCGTCGACCTGATCCGCCGGCGCTGGCCGTGGCTGACGCTCGCCGCGATCCTCGGCAATGTCGCGGTGTTCGTGGTGCTGCTCGTCTCACTCCGCGCCGTCGGCATCGGCGCGGGCGAGATCACATGGGTCGAGGCGTTCGCGGGCTGGTCGCTCGCCCGCGCGCTGCAGCTGATCCCGCTGACGCCCGGTGGGGTCGGGCCGGTCGAGCTCGGGATGACGGGGATCCTGGTCGGGTTCGGCGGTGCGAACGCGGAGGTCGTCGCGGCAGTGCTCATCTACCGGGTGTTCACCGTGGTGCCGACGCTGCTGCTCGGGCTCGCGACCATGGCTGCGTGGCGCTGGCTCGGCCCTGAGCGCCGCGAGGAAGGAGTCGGCGAGCCCGCGGGGAATCAGCCCGGCGGGTGAAGGACCAGAGCCACAAGGACGAGATGTCCGCCGCGATCCGTGGCGACTTCCAGCGGCTCCGCGAGCGCGGTGTCGCGGCGACGCTCGCGCCGCGCGACGAGGAGGACGTGCCGGAGCCGGTGGAGATCGTCCCGGAGCCCGAGGAGCACGCTGAGCCTGCGGTGCCGGTGGTCGCCGCGGCACTCGCGGAGCCGGACCCCGAGCCCCAGGCGGACGAGGGAGACGAGCTCCCCGACGCCGACCGGCCCGGCTTTCTCGCGCGCCTTTTCGGCCGCTAGCACGGGTACGGGAAGCCGCACCCCGCGGAGCGGAGACGCGACTAGCGTGCCCGTCGTGCGCGCCGTCCGCTACGTGATGCGCCTCGTCTGGGGCGACGACCTCGACCCTGCTCTGCGCCCGGTGCTCGGCGTCACGCTGATCGGTCAGGCCGCAGGCTCGGCGGTGTGGAGCTTCATGGCGATCTGGGCGGTCGAGGAGCTCGGTGCGAAGGCCGCGCTGCCGTTTGCGTTCCTCGTCAGCGCGGTGCTCGCCGCATGCAGCGGCTATGCCGGCGGCTACCTCTCCGACCGGATCGGGCGGCGCCGGGTGATCCTCATCGGCAACGGCATCATGGTCGGCTACCCGCTGTTGCTCCTGGCGCTGTCCGACGCGAAGTGGGCGGGTCTGACGGCGCTCGCGCTCGCGGGCGTCTTCGGCTCGCTCGGCGGCTCCGTCTCGCAGGCAATGGTCGCCGACCTCGTCGCACCCGAGCGCCGCCAGGCGGCCTATGCGTCGGTGCGCGTCGCGGCGAACATGGGTGTCGTGGTCGGGCCGCCGATCGGCGGGTTGCTTCTGCTGCTCGGCTCGTGGTCGGCGTTGTTCCCGTGCGTCGCCGTTCTCTCCGGGATTGCGTGGTTCGTCGCCTATCGCTACCTGCCGCATCGCGGCGCATTTGCTCCCGAGGGACCGCCCGAGGGCGGCTCGCTCTCCGTGATCCTCGCCGACCGGCGGTTCCTGCTCTTCCTCGGCTCGGCCGTCTTCGCATGGCTGACGTACGTCGCCTACGAGGTCGTGCTGCCCGTGTCGCTCGTCGACGGCTACGGCTACGAGCCGGCGGCCTGGGGCTTCCTCGTCTGGGTCAACCCTTTGCTCGTGGCGCTGTTCCAGGTCAGGCTGACGCGCGCCACCGCTCCGGTGGCGCCCGCGCCGAAGCTCGTGGTCGCGCTGCTCGTGATGGGCCTGCCGTTCCTGCTCCTCGTCTGGACGCACAGCCTCGCGGCGATCCTCTTCGTGCTCGTCGTGTTCGTCGTCGGCGAGATGCTCTGGGTGCCGACCTCGCAGGCCGTCGTGGCGGATCTCGCGCCGGCCGACATCCGCGGTGCGTACATGGGCGCCTTCGGCAGCGCGCCCGCGATCGGGTTCGCGCTCGCCCCGCTGATCGGGCTCCAGATGCGCAACAGCTTCGGGGACGAGGCGACGTGGGCGATGTTCGCGGCGATCGGGGTCGTCGCCGCGGTGTTCGGCGGCCTCGCGCTGGCCGGGCTCGACCGCACTGCGCGGCGCGAGCGGTCTGCTGTACTGGAGGCGTGAGGCCCGAAGAGCGGGAGGCGATCCTTCGCGAGGACGCGCCGCGTGCGCAGACCGCCCGCGAGCGCCGCCAGCTCGACGGGCTCGAGGAAGATCTCCGTTCGAGCCCGCTCCGCTCGAAGCCCCTGCCGCTCCGCCTGCGGAACTTTCGCCCCTCGGCAGAGGGGTACCTCGCCTCGCTCGGCGGGCCGCTGCCGTACATGACGCGGCTGCGGGAGATCGAGGCAATGACCTCCGCGCACGAGCAGGCGCTCGAGGACGAGCGCGGGCGTCTCGCGACGGAGGTGCCGCCCGAGCGATTTGCGCAGGCCTGGCGCGAGGTCGTCGCGCGATGGAGCTTCGACGAGGTCAACGACCTGATCGCGCGACACAACCGCTGGTACCCCGTCGAGTCACGCCTGCCGATGGACCCGCGGCGGCGCGACTACGCGCTCGTCAACGGCCGCGACTACCGTCTGCAGCCGCTCGACTCGCGCTGGGCGCTCGAGCGCTTCCCGGCAGCGGCCTGAGCCTGGATCACGTCGGTCGCGGCAAGGGCGTGCCTCGCCGGGCGGCGAGGAGCGTGACGGCGCAAAGGGCCGCTACGAGGAGGTACGGAACCGGGTCTCCGAAGACCTCGGCCAGCGCGCCGCCGAGCGCGGGGCCGATCAGGGCGCCGACGGCCCACGCGGTGTTCGTCACGCCGAAGCCGATGCCCTGCGCGAGGCCAGCCCGCTCGGCTCGGTCGGCGACGAGCGCCATGCCGGGCGTATAGAAGCCCCCGAACGTGACCGACGCCGCGACGACGAGCACCGCGACGACGAGCGGCTCCGTCGCGATCGCAAAGGCGACGGCGACCGCGATCGACGCCACGAGCGCGACGCGAACGGGGAGGAGGCGGCCGCGACGGTCGGAGATCCGGCCGACGACGGGGTTCACGACCACCTCGACGGCCCCCGCCGTGACAAAGACGGCGGCGATCGCGAGCGCTCCATAGCCGGCGGCGTCGAACAGAAGCGGGACGAGCACGTCGAGCGTCCCGAAGAACAGCGCGGGCAGGGTGTTGAGCCAGAGCCCGGCGACGAACGCGCGGTCACGCAGAGCCCGGCGCACCGCGCCGGGGCGGGCGGCCTCGCGCGGAGGTGCGCCGACGACGGCGAGTGCGGCCGCGAGCGCGGCGGCGACGAGCGCCACACCGACGAACGAGGCACGGATGCCCGCGAGATCGGCGATGCCCCCGAACATCGGCCCGCACACGAACCCGAGCACGGCGAGGCCGAACACCGTGCCGAGCGCCTGACCTCGCCGCTGGCGCTCGACGCTGACGGCGACCCAGGCGAGGGCGCCGGCCCAGGTCGTCGCGCTCGAGAGACCCTGGACGAAGCGCGCGAGCCCGAGTGCCAGCGGCCCGCCGGCGAGCGCGAAGGCGAGGCTTGCGAGCGAGAGCACGACGAGACCCGCGAGGACGCCACGCTTCGGGCCGACCCGGCTGACGAGCAGGCCGCCCGGGATACCACCGACGAGCGCACCCCCGCCGTACGCCCCGAGCAGCAGTCCCGCCTCGAGCTTCGACAGGTCGTACCGGTCGGCGAAATGGGGGAGGAGCGGGATGATCGCCCCGAACAGCATCGCGTCCAGGAAGACGATCGTCCCCGTGATCGCGAGGATCCTGCGCATCGGGCGAGGATATGGGCTCTGCGCTGCGAGACGGGGCGTGGCGGCGTGGCTTCAGCCTCGCCCCTCGTGCGCGTGCCAAGAGAGACGGGCGAGGCTGAAGCGACGCCCGATGCCCTGCGGCCTTTGCGACCGCGAAGCGGGCGCCTTCAGGGATCTGCCCCGCCGGAGGCGGGGATCCGAGCGGCAGGAATCCACTCGGTGGATTCCTGCTCGCGGACCAAAGAAAATGCACCGAGTCGGTCTCGCCGTCGTCCAGTTCACCCGATCGACCTCCGCCGAAGCGACTGCCGGGCGGGAGAGCCTTCAACCTTCGGCGCTCCGTGCTCGGTGCACTTGGAAATCTAGTCCGACATTCCAGGGATGTCAAGCACGTACAATCCGAAATTGTCGCAATTACCGACAATCGTCGATCACAGTCGATTTGCGCATGTCGAGGCAGCAGTGGAATGTCATTCCACGCAAAAATGCACCGAGTCCGGTGCTCCCTCGTCCGGCTTCCCGACTGACCTCCGCCGAAGCGACTGCCTGTCGGAGAGCCATCAACCTCAGGCGCTCCTTCCTCGGTGCAATCAGGACACTACGGGCCCGAGACACACCCGTCAAGTGACCTCGGATCGAAATTCCCGCTCTTTGCGATTTTTTCTTTACAACTCGAACATACTTGCGTCGAGCCTCGTGTGCTCTACATGGATGGGACCAAGGATTCGCCGAGCCGGGTGCGCTTTCGTCCACTTCCCCGGCTGACCTTCCGCTTCCGCGTACGGCCTTCCGGGAGAGCTTCGTCCTACTCGCGTCCCGTGCTCGGCGCAGCGGCAATCTACGCTCTGGAACGCACCCCCGCAAGGGGATCCGTCGACAGAAAGGCCGCAAATTGCGAACGACCGGGGACTGGCTGAACGGAAAGCACGTGGTGGTGACGGGAGCGGGCACGGGCATCGGTCGCGCGATCGCGACGCGGCTCGCGCGCGACGGCGCGGCGCTGACCCTCCTCGCGCGCGGGCGCGAGCGTCTCGAGGCCACCGCAGTCTCGATCGAGGGGCCGGTGCGGGTCGAGGCCTGCGACATCAGACAGCGCCGGCGGGTGGAGCGGGCGGTCGCGCGCGCGGCCGGCGAGCTCGGCCCGATCCACGCACTTGTCGGCGCGAGCGGGATCGGCGGCCCGAACGGCGACGACGACGAAGGGGGCGACCGCTTCGACGACATCCTCCAGACGAACGTCAACGGGACGTACTACTGCATTCGCGCGATGCTCGAGCACCTGGCCCCCGGCCCCGACACGCGACACGTCGTGGTGCTCTCGTCGATCCTCGCGCGGATCGCGGTCCCCGAGTACACGGGCTACAGCGCGTCGAAGGCAGGCCTGCTCGGGCTCGTGCGGTCGTTCGCTGCCGAGCTCGCCCCGCGCGGCGTTCAGGTGAACGCGATCTGCCCGGGATGGGTCGACACCGACATGGCCTGGTTGGGCCTCGACGCGGCCGCGGAGGCCGACGGCGGCACGCGCGAGGACGCGTACCGGGACGCGATGAAGCTCGTCCCGCTCGGCCGGATGTCACAGCCGGAGGACATCGCCGGCACCGTCTCGTGGCTCCTCTCGCCCGACGCGCGCGGCGTCACCGGCCAGGCCATAGATCAGAACGGCGGGGCGTGGACGGGGTAAGAACCGGGGTCAGGCACCTGCGGTGCCAGACCCCATCGGGTAGGCGGGGCATCGAGCCCCGCCTACCCGATCCAGCCCTGGCCGTTCCAGTAGGCCTGGATGCGACCCTTGCGGTCGAGCTCGAAATGCAGCTCGTCCGGCTCGATCAGACCCGTGGAGGCATAGACGCGGAACCCGTCGGAGGCGTGCACGAGCTCGTAGTCTCCGTCGGGGCGGTCGAACGACGCCTCGAGGACGTACTGGTGCCCTCGGCAGCAGCGGAACGCACGCGGACGGACGTGCACCTCGCCCCGGTCGAGGAGCACCTCACGGGCGTCGGGTCGTGCGACGACCCTCATGCGGAAAGTCTAGGTTGCCCCGGAGGTCGCAGGTCGGACACGGAGGCGCGCGGTGCGGGACAGGACAAGGGCGGTCGTGATCGGAGGCGGCGTCGGGGGATGCTCGATCCTCTACTGGCTGACGCGCCTCGGCTGGGACGACGTCGTCCTCGTCGAGCGGGCCGACCTGACGAGTGGCTCGACGTTCCACTCGGCCGGCCTGGTCGGCCAGCTGCGCTCTTCCCTGTCGCTCACGAAGATGATGATGGAGAGCGTCGAGCTCCACCGCACGCTCGGGGCGGAGGTCGGGCTCGAGACCGGCTGGCGCGAGGTCGGCTCGCTCCGGCTCGCGTCGTCCGAGGAGAGAATGGAGGAGATCGCCCGCCAGGCCGGCTGGGCGAAGACGTTCGGCCTTCCGCTCGAGCTGATCTCGCCCGCGGAGGCCCAGGCGTTCTTCCCGCCGATGTCGACCGACGGCGTGCTCGGCGCCGCGTATCTCCCGACGGACGGGTACGTCGATCCGAGCCAGCTTACGTTCGCGCTCGCCGAGGGGGCGAGGCGGCGCGGCGCCGAGATCTCGACGCACACGCGCGTGACGGGC
>DASUZN010000042.1:0-6793 GCA_036376855.1 Gaiella sp.
AGGATCGACTCCCCGAACGTCAGCGCCAGAAGAGCTGTCACGCGATTCCTCCCTGCTCGTGGTCTCGCGGGAGTCTAGGGCGCGGGCTCAGAGGAACGGCGAGATCAGAGCGAACGCCGCGCCGCGCGCCCGCTCCTTCGCACCCGTGAGCGCCCGCCCGGGCGACGAGACCGCCTCGGCCGGCGCGCTGAAGCGCTCGTCGAACTGCGCCGCAACCTGGGGCGAGCGGACGAGCAGGTCGATCTCGAAGAACCGCTTGAGGCTCCACGCCTCGAGGTTGCACGTCCCCGCGAGCACCTCCTCCCCGTCGCGCACGAACGCCTTGGCGTGGAGCATCGTCGGGTACTCGAGGATGCCGACGCCGGCGTCGAGGAGCGCCGCGTGGTGGTGCTGCTGGGCTGCGGCGCAGGCCCAGTTGTTCGCGTTCGCCGGGACGAAGAGCCGGACACGCACCCCGCGGCGCGCGGCCTGCTCGATCCTCCGGATCATCCCGCGGTCGGTGACGTAGGGGTTGACGACGTCGAGCGTCTCGCCGGCGCCGTCGAGCAGGCGCGCGATCGCCTGCGTGATCGGCCGGAACCTGCCCGGAGCGTTGTGGAGCACCGTCGCAGGGATCGGGGCCTCGCTGCTCTCCGCCTCGGGAAGCAGCTCGTCGAGCGTCGTCACCGGCACCTCGCCGCCGAGCCACCGCAAGCCGGCGAGGAAGACGAGTTGCAGCTGCTCCACGACGGGCCCGGTCACGCGGAGGAAGAGGTCATGGAAGCGACCGTCCGCGAAATGGTCCTCGATCCCCGCTCCGCCGACCCAGCCGATGCGCCCGTCGACGATCACGACCTTGCGGTGGTCGATATGGCCCAGCGCCCGCAGGTTCCAGCGCACGTCGTTCCCCGCGCCGAGCCGGCCGTGGGCCGTCCGGGGCTTCGTCGCGCGCACGACGCAGATCTCCGCGCCGGCCTGGGTAAGCCGCTCGTAGAAGACGCGCGCGCCGCCCTCGGGATCGGAGCCCTGCCGGTCGACGACGAGCCGCACCGGGACGCCCTCGCGCAGCTTCGCGACGAGCGCGTCCGCGAACTCCTCCCCGATCTGTCCCGGCCGGAAGCCGAACTGGTTGATGTGGACCGATGAGGTCGCAGACCTGATGTCGTCGAGCATCGGCGGGTAGAAGGCGCGCCCCTCGACGAGCACCTCGACCGAGGAGGCGCGACTCTCGGAGAAGCGCACGGCGAGGTCGCGAAGGGCGACCGGGCGCGTGAGGAGCCGTTCAGCGTGCTCCCGGATCCGATCGCCGCCGACGGCGATCCCGCCGCTCGAGCCCATGATCAGCTCTGCCCCGGGTGATCGGGACCGCGCGTCGCCGTTAGTACGCGGCGCGCATCCGCTGCGCGGGCTTCGCGGCGTACGTCGCGATGTCGAGCGCGACACCGAGCGCGATCAGCACGTAGTCCCAGAAGCCGTTGATGCCCACGACCGGCGACCACGCGATGATGAACATCAGCGTCGTCCAGGGCAAGAACAGGAACCCGAGCAGCCCCCAGACCCAGCTGTCGATGGCTGCATCCGGCTTGTCGCCGAAGATCCACCAGAAGAAGAGCGCGATCCGCGGCCCGATGCCGCCGGCGAGAAGGAGAACGCAACACACGCGGGCGAGTCTGGGCCATCGCCGAGCGCATGTCAACCGGCAACCGGATTCCCGATCGCCTCTAGGGCGGGAAGTAGTTCGGGTTCGGGAGCTTGGACGTGCGGTCGGCGTGGCCGCCGACGAGGCCAGGGGACTGATCGCCGTGAGGTGGGCGTTGCGGGCCGGGCGTCAGCCCTGCGCCTCGATGAACGCGACGAGCGCAGCGACGTCGTCGGGCCGCGTGTCGAATTTCTGCGCGGCGACGGCGCCGGACATGATCCCGGCCTTGAAGCCTTCCGAGATCTGGGCGTCCGGGTCGAGGATCGCGCGCTCGAGGTAGGCGTCGTCCGCCGTCACCGTCGAGCCGTCGTCGAGCGTCACGGTCGAGCCCGCGAGGCCCTGCATCGTCGGGCCGACACCGGCCGCGCCGTCGAGCGAGTGGCAGCCCGCGCAGCCGGTCGAGCTCCAGAGCTCCTCGCCGCGCGCGACCAGATCGGCCTGCGACGCGCCCGTCTCCGTCGGTTCCGTCTCGGTTGACGGCTGCGTCTCGGTCGCCGGCGGCGTCGTCTCGGCCGGTGTCGTCTCGGCCGGCGTGGACTCGGCCGGGGTCGTCTCCGCGGGCGGTGCCGCCGTCTTGCTCTCGCCGCGGTTGTAGCCGATCGCGTACGCCGCGATCAGCAGCCCGAGCACGGCAGCGCCCGCCGCGATGCCTCCGAGGATCCACTTCCACAGCGCGTCACCGGTCTGCGCCTTGGCCACGTCAGCCTCCTGTTACTCCGGCGGCGTACATCAACGCCATTCCGATCGAGAGCACGAACACGAGCCGGCCGGTGACGAGACCGAGCGTTCCCGCCGCGAGGCCGGTGACCACGCCTAGCCCCGCCATGCCGACGTGATAGAGCAGGTGAAGTCCCGTGTTCGACTCGAGGAACTCGTAGATCGAGGGAACCATCCCGAGCATCATCACCGCAGGCGCGGCGATGACGAGTGTGATCCCGAAGTTGGGGTGCCTCCGGATCCGCTCGAAGACCGCGGGCAGCGACGCGAAGGCGACGCCGACGAGCAGGCCGACCAGGTACATGGCGGCGTGCTGGAGGTGGTGGTAGCGAACGTTCGACTCGACCGCGTCGGTGATCGGCGGCGCGTACGCGCCGATGAACACGACCGTCGCGGCGCAGACCGCCGCGAACTGGTACCCGGTCGAGAGGAGCGGTTCGGGGTCGGCGCGGACGGGGAGCGACGTGCGCGGCGCCGGGATGCGCTCCCAGCGCTGGACGCTCGCGATCCGGGCGAGCCGCAGGCACTCGAGGAGCAGGACGAGGAACCCGACCGCGAAGACGATCGCGAAGATGCTCGCAACCAGGCTGTACCCCGCCGTGTCCTCCGGGTGGATCGCCCAGCGGCGTGGGATGCCGAGCGTGCCGGAGACGAACCAGACGCCGACGAGCCCGTAGCCGCCCACGAGCAACGCGCCGAGGGAGAACGCGGAGACGCCGTCGCGGGCGGTGCGCCCGGCGCTCTCCTCGAGCATCCGCACGAAGAGGGCGAACGCCCAGAGGATCACGCCCATCAGCAGGTACGTGTGGAAATGCGCCGTCACCCAGAGCGTGTTGTGGAACTTGAAGTTGATCGGGATCAGCGAGTCGATCACCGCGCCGGTGCCGCCGATCGCCCAGCCCATGAAGCCGAGGTAGAGGAGCGCCGAAGCGAGCGTCCAGCGGTACCGCGAGCCCCAGATCAGGACGACGCCGGTGAAGATCGTCACGACCGCAACCGGAAGCGCCGCGCCGAAGGAGGCGATGCTCGAGAACCCGGCCGCCCACTCCGGCTGGACGAAGTCCATGTACAGGTGGTGGCTGTACGCCGTCGCGACGAACACGAGCGTGAACAGCCACGCGACCACGATCGGCTTGGTCGTCTTCCACGGCCGCCCCGTGTATCCGGGGAGCAGCACGTACACGGCGCCGGCGGAGAGATAGATCGTGAGGTTGAACACCGAATGGCCGAAGAAGTAGGTCAGGTTCTTCGCCCAGAGGGCGTCCATCGTGAGGCCAGAGTCGATCGCGTGGCCGATCAGCGCGACGATGATCGTCATTCCCGCGGCGCCCGCCATGAGCCCCTCGATCGCGACGACCATCGCGGCCAGTACCGCCGGTGGCGGGGGTGAGTCGTCCCGGTCACGCAGGTAGGAGATCCCGAGCGCCCGCTGCAGGCCGCCGTACGTCGCGCACGTCTGCATCAGGAGATCGAGGCAAAAGACGAAGAAGCCCGCTCCGACGAGCAGATTTCCGACCAGGAAGACATCGGTCGACCACGGCCGCCACCCGCCGAAGGAGTCGAAGGGCAGGGGCCAGAGAAAGGTCCAGGCGGACGCGTAGCCGCCGAGCAGTGTGGCGATCACGACGAGCGCAGCGCCCGCGACGATCGCGACGTAGCTGAAGAGCATGCGGCCGAGGTGGAGCGGCACCGTCGTCCGGAGCACGAACCAGAGCGCTCCCATGGAGACGAGCAGGGCAGCCACGAGCATCCCGGCGCCGTGGAGCGTCAGCAGCCGATAGAACCACGAGTCGGAGAGCGTGATCACCTCGGCCTGGTTCAAGCGCATCGCGATTCCTGCGAGGCCCATCGAGCCGAACACCGTCAGCCCGGTGCACACGTAGAGCCACGCGACGCGCCGCTCGTCGACGCGCGCGGTGGCCAGGATCTCGGTGCCGGCGGGATGGACGACGGACGCGGCGTGCGCCTCCATCAGTCGCTTCCGTCCTCGACCCTGAACGACGCGATCATGTTGTGGTGGCTCAGGCCGCAGTACTCGAAGCAGCGGATCCGGTACTCGCCCACCTTGTCGAACGTCAGGCGCAGGTCGTTCACGTAGCCGGGCATCGCCTGCACCGACCCGATCAGCCGCCCGTCGGGGTCGTAGACGCCGAAGCCGTGATTGACGTCGACCGAGGTTACGTCGAAGCTGACCTCCTCGTGGGCCGGCAGGACAGCCGGGTCGATCGTCCAGTAGAACTGCCCGCCGGCCACCTTCACGGTGGTTCCCGGGCGACCGCCGCTCGCGTAGGGCAGGAGGAAGAACGACGTGCCGACCGCGAGCACGAGGAGGGCGGTCAGGAACGCGAGCCAGGGGCGGCGCAATCGATAGCCCTCGCGCGCCACGTCCTCGTAGGGGATGTCCTCCTTCGCGTGGACGGCGATCACGAGCGCCAGCACGGCGATCGTGAGCGCAAGGACGCCGAAGACGATCGCGATGGCCACCTGGGGTTCGCCGTATTCGAGCATGACTCGTCAACGCGCCCCTCCCAGCGCGCAGGCATTCTCTCGCCCCGCCAGGACAGATGCAACCGGGCATGGCGACGGCGTCGAACTGCGGTGTGTCGCTCGGCGCGCCCGGACGCCCTTCTCACAGTGCCGCGAAGTGGTGGTCCGTGTCCCGTCTGGGGACGATCCGGTTCATCCGCGTGAACGACGGCTGCGAGGATTGACGGAGCGCGACGGAAGCCTGAATCTGTAGGCATGGCACGGTCGCGTCGCATGGCGCCGGGAATCCCGGACGAGGAGATCGGGCGGCTCGTCGCGCTCCTCCGGGACGCCGACAGCGCCGAGCTCAAGCTGAGCGTCCCCGCGGCCGACCTTCGTGCGACGGCGACCGCGCTCGCCCTCGACCCGCTCGACGCCCAGATCCGCCACGTGTTCTTCTTCGACACCCCCGACCTCGCTCTCGACCGGCACGGTCTCGTCGTCCGGGCGCGGCGCAGCCAGAAGCGCGCCGACGACACGGTCGTGAAGCTCCGTCCCGTCGTTCCCTCCGAGCTGCCGGCGCGTGTGCGGAAGGCGCCGGGGTTCAAGGTCGAGGTGGACGCAATGCCCGGGAAGTTCGTCTGCTCCGGCTCGATGAGCCGAGAGCTTCCCGCGACCGCCGTGCGGGAGGTCGTCAGCGGTGCCAAGCCGATGCGCAAGCTCTTCTCCAAAGAGCAGCGGGCGTTCTTCGACGAGCACGCGCCGGACGGGATCGGGCTCGGCGACCTCGCGCTTCTCGGGCCGATCTTCGTCCTCAAGCTGAAGTCGTCGCCCGCAGGCTTCCCGCGCAAGCTGGTCTCCGAGCTCTGGCTCTACCCGGACGGCTCGCACATTCTCGAGCTGTCGACGAAATGCACACCCGACGAGGCGTTCGACGTGGCTGCCGAATCCCGCGCGTTCCTCGCGGAACGTGGGGTGAGCCTCGACGGAGACCAGGAGACGAAGACGCGCGCGGCCCTCGACTTCTTCGCTCGGCAGCTCGCGGCGGCCGGTTAACTCTGCGGGAACCGTCAGGCGGGCGTTTCGCGGAGGAGCTCGCCCAGCACTACCGCGTCGTTGTGCTCGGAGTCGCGAGCAGCGTAGACGAGGGTCAGGGTCCCGTCGCGGGCGCGGGAGCGCAACTCCTCGAGCTCGTCGGCGTGCGCCTCGAGCTCCGCGCGGTACCGGCGGCGGAACTCGGCGAATCGCTCCGGGTCGTGCCCGAACCACGTGCGCAGCTCCGTGCTGGGGGCAAGCTCGCGCGCCCACTCGTCGAGCCGCGCCCGCTCCTTCGAGACGCCGCGGGGCCAGAGACGGTCGACGAGCACGCGATACCCGTCGCCGGGCTCGGCAGGGTCGTACGCGCGCTTGAGCCGGACGTCTGGCTCGCCGGCAGGATGCGCGTCCCTCACGGTTGGATCAGCCCCCTCCGGATCGCGTAGCGGGTCAGCTCGACGCGGTCCCGCATGCCGAGCTTCTCGAGGATGTTCTCGCGGTGACGCTCGACCGTCTTGATGCTGATCACGAGCTCGCGGGCGATCTCCTTCGAGGAGTATGCCTCTGCGATCAGCTTGACGACCTCGAGCTCACGCGGCGTCAGGACGTCGAACGGCTTCTCGCCCGCAGCGTCGCGGTCGACGTGGTCCTGCACCAGCGTCGCCACCGCGGACGGGTCGAGAAAGGAGTCGCCACGCATCGCGGCGCGGACCGCGTCGACGACGTCCGTGTCGGCGCCGAACTTGAGGACGTACCCCGACGCCCCGGCCCGCAGCGACTCGAAGAGGTACTGCTCGCTGTCGTGCATCGAGAGCATCAGCACGCCGAGCTCGGGTCGCGACCGGTGGAGCTGCGCGGCCCATGCGTCGACGACGCGCCCGACCTCGTCGTCGTGCT
>DASUZN010000043.1:0-11598 GCA_036376855.1 Gaiella sp.
GGGACGCGGCGATCAGGCGCGGAGGTAGAGCTCGAGCGCCGGCGCGACGTGGCGCAGCTCGCGCAGGGCGCGCGTCTCGAGCTGCCGGACCCGCTCGCGCGTGATCCCGAGCTCGACGCCCACCTGCTCGAGCGTTCGGCCGCCGGAGCCGTCGAGGCCGTAGCGGAGCACGAGGACGCGCTGGAGCCGCGGCTTGAGTTGCGACAGCGCTCGCGCAAGCTCGGTGGAGCGCAGTCGCAGCGCCGTCTCCGCCTCGGGTCCGACGGCGTTCGGGTCCTCGATCAGGTCGCTCATGACGCTCTCGCCGTCGCCGACGGGGGTCTCGAGGCTGACGTGGTCCTGCACCATGTCGAGAAGCTCCGAGACGCGCAGCGGCGTCAGTTCCGTCTCCGCCGCGATCTCGTCGAACGTCGGGTCACGGCTGAGTTGCTGACCGAGCGCGCGCCTGGCCCGCTGGACGCGCCGCACCTGGTCGGCGACGTGGACGGGCAGGCGGATCGTGCGACTCTGCTCGGCGAGCGCCCGCTGCACCGCCTGCCGGATCCACCACGTCGCGTACGTCGACAGCTTGAAGCCCATCGTCCAGTCGAACTTGTCGACCGCGCGCATGAGGCCGAGGTTTCCCTCCTGGATCAGGTCGAGAAGCGGCACATCCGCGCGCGTGTAGTTGCGCGTGATCGACATCACGAGCCGCAGGTTCGCCTCGACGAGCCTCCGTCGCGCGAGCTCGTCGCCCTCGTCCTTGCGCTGCGCGAGCCCGCGCTCCTCGGCAGGCGTCAGCAGCCGGCCGTCGCCGATCGCGCGGACGTAGAGCTTGAGCGGGTCCTGGACCGGCTCACCCGTTTCGACCTCGTCGGCCGCATCGTGTGCAGCGTCGAATAGTGGTTCTGCAGCGTTCATCTCCACGCAGGACGTATCGGCCGTCCGCGTCCCCCCCTTGAGGTATCAACGAGGCTAGCTCGCGTTCCTGGACCTCCAACTGGTCGTTCGGCCTGACGTTCGCGCCCGAACGGCTAGATGGTTGATCGGTGATTGGCGTGACGTCCGGGGACGTCCCAGACCAAGCCGGGCGCAACGGCCGGGCGCGGCACGTACCCAAAGGTACGGGCCGTGCCCGGACGGGGTGAACCGGCGCCGCGTCTGGGACGCCATCCGGTTCGCGCCAATTGCCGATCAACCATCTAGATGGTCGCTCCGTTGGCGAGGAGTCGACCGTCCGAATCCGAACACCTTGTTCACGGATCTCCGAGTACGGTGAGGCACAGGGCCGTCCGGCCTCCCCTGTAGGACACATCGACATGTGCGGCATCGCTGGCTACAGCTTCGGCAACGCCTCGCGAGTGAACCGAACACTCGCCGCACAAGCCCTGCTCGCCGGGATCGCGGAGCGCGGCGCCGACGCCGTCGGCTACGCACACCGCGCGGACGGCCCACTCGTCGTGCACAAGCAGCAGACGGGAGCGAGCGCGCTGCTCGACGCGGTCCGCCTCCCCCCCGCCACCGGTCAGGCGCTGATCCACGTCCGCGACTACACGAAGGGGCATCCGACGATCGCGGCGAACAACCATCCCGTCCGGCACGGACGCGTGACCGGGATCCACAACGGGATCATCTCGAACGACGAGGAGCTGTTCGCGCGACACGGGATCGATCGCGACCAGCCCGAGATGACGGTGGACTCAGAGGTCATCTTCGCGCTGGTGGATGCCGGCGGCACGTCGGCCGCCGTGCTCGAGGAGCTCGTCGGCGCGATGGCTGCGGCCTGGGTCGACGAGCGCAGCCCGGACGTGCTCCACGTCGCGCGCGGCGTCGGGAGGCCCCTGTGGCTCGCGCGCGGGCGCCACGAGGTGCTCTTTGCGTCGACACGCGCCGCACTGGAGGTCGTCGAGCAGGCGCTCGGGACGACGTTCCGCAAGACAGAGGTCGAGGAGGGCCGCCTGCTCACCCTCGTCGGCGGATCGCTCGCCGAGGAGCGCCGCTGGAGCCCCGATCGCAGCTATCGCGAGGATCAGGTTCTGCCCGCCGTCCGGGCACCGCACGAGGGGCGCTTCTGTCTCGAGCGACTCGCCGCGTTGATCGCGCCGGCATGACGGGCCGGTAGTCAGGGCGACGCGACCGTCCCGTCCGCGCCCACGTCGACGCCCTCCTCCCGGAGCCGTTGGCTGACGAGAAACTGGAACGCGGACCAGGCGCCCGGGTTGACGTCGACGAGGCGGTAGACCTGCCACTCAGAGAGCAGGGTGACGTCTCGCGCCCGCGCGTCCTTCCACTCGGCCATCTTCGGCAGGTGCCCGAGCTCGCGCGCGAGCACCGCTCCGTCCGCGATCGCTCGTTCGAGCCGCTCCTCGCCGACCGGGACGTCGAAGCCGGCCTCCTTGAGCGCGGCTGCGAGCGACCCGAACGTGTGCCAGATCAGCGACTTCGAGGCCATCCGACTGCGCCGCGCCTCGATGTCGCGCACCGTCGGCGTGCGGCCGAGCTCCTCCCCCAGCTCCCGCAGCTGCGCGAGAAGCTCCTCGCGGCTGATGAACCGGCGCGGCTGTAGGCCGGCGGCTCGCTTCGCCGCGTTCCACGTCCCGAAGTGCTCGATCACCGTCTGCGGGTGGACGCCCGCCTCCTGGTCGCCGGCGAACTCGCGCATCGTCGGCGAGCGCCCAAGGCGCACGGCGGACGCGCGTAGCTCGGCCAGGATCTCCTCGTCGGTGTAGCGGCGCCGCAGG
Source organism: Gaiella sp. (assembly GCA_036376855.1). Lineage (GTDB taxonomy): Bacteria > Actinomycetota > Thermoleophilia > Gaiellales > Gaiellaceae > Gaiella. Next base: position 2,721 of record DASUZN010000043.1, read on the forward strand.
CCGGCGCGGAACTCGGCGAGCGCGTCGGCGTCGATGCCCTCGAGGGCAGGATGTCGTCGCCGTTGCCGGGCCATGCAATCAATTTAGAGCATTTTCGATATTCTGCAAGACGAGCAGAGCGACGGCGTTCGACTACCCTCGCCCGCATGGGTGCACGGCTCACGCTCGAAGCCTCCGCCGCCCGGCTCGTCGGGCGGCTCTCGCGCGCCGCGGGACGCGGTGGCGGCACGACGCTGCCGGGCAAGCTCGTCTGGAAGCTCGACCCAGGGGCTGTCGACGCCCTCGCGGCACGACTCCCCGATGGAGTGGCGCTTGTCTCGGCGACGAACGGCAAGACGACCACGACTGCGATGGCGAGCTCGATCCTCTCTCCTGCGCGGACCCTCGCGTGGAACAACTCGGGCGCGAACCTCGCGTCCGGCATCGCATCGACGCTCCTCGCCGCGGACGGCGCCGAGCTCGGGCTGCTCGAGGTCGACGAGTTCGTCCTGCCGGAGGTGATGCGACGAACGCATCCCCGCGTCGTGAGCCTCGGCAACCTCTTCCGCGACCAGCTCGACCGCTACGGCGAGCTCGAGCACATCGCCGAGCGCTGGCGCGACGCTGTCGTCGAGCTCGATCCTGCGGCGACGCTCGTCGCGAACGCCGACGACCCGCTCGTCGCCGCACTTGCCGAGGGTCGCGAGAGCGCGCTGCTCTTCGGCGTCGACGACCCGCGCCGTGCACGTCCCGACCTTCAGCACGCCTCCGACTCGAAGTACTGCATCCGCTGTGGTCATCCGTACCGGTACGACGCCGCATACGTCGGGCATCTGGGCGCGTATCAGTGCGAGTCCTGCGGCCATGCTCGCCCGACGCTCGACGTCGCAGCCCGCGCGATCGAGCCGCAGGGACTCGACGGGATCGCGTTCGACCTTCACGCGCCCGCGGGCACGCGGCGCGTCCGCCTCGCCGTCCCCGGGCTCTACAACGTCTACAACGCGCTCGCCGCAGCGTCTCTCGCTCTCTCACTCGGCCTTGCGCTCGACGACGTCGGCGTGGGGCTCGAGCGGTTCCGGGCGGCCTTCGGCCGCTTCGAGCGCTTCTCGGTCGGCGACCGCGGCTTCCTCCTGCTGCTCGTCAAGAACCCGGCCGGTGCGAACGAGGCGCTGCGGACGCTCGAGGAAGGCGGCGTCCCTCATGTCCTCGTCGTGGCGCTCAACGACCGGATCGCCGATGGGCGCGATGTGTCCTGGATCTGGGACGTCGATTTCGAGCCGGTGCTCGAGCGTGCGGAGCGGATCGTCGTGAGCGGCGAGCGCGCGGCGGAGCTGGCGCTCCGCTTCACGTACGCGGGCTTCCCGCGCGAGCGGCTCGACGTCGTGCCCGGCCTCGAAGCAGCGCTCGACCGCGGGCTGGAGCTGACCCCGGCGGGCGGCGAGCTGGCCGTCCTCCCGACGTACACGGCGATGCTCGAGCTACGCGCGATCGCCACGGGGCGCGGCCTCACGCGACCGTACTGGGAGCGGGACGGACGATGATCATCCGGGTCGGCCACCTCTATCCCGAGTACCTCAACATCTACGCCGACCGCGGCAACATCGCGGTTTTCACCCAACGCGCGACCGCCCGCGGCCACGAGCTTCGGGTCGAAGCGGTAACCCTCGACACAGCCTTCGAGCCGAGCTCGCACGACCTGCTCTACGTCGGCGGCGGCCAGGATCGCGAGCAGGCGATGATCGCGCCCGACCTCGCCGCGCGGGGGGATGCCATCCGTGCCGCCGTCCAGGGTGGCACCGCGCTGCTCGCGGTCTGCGGCGGCTATCAGCTCCTCGGGCGAGGCTACCGCGGGCGCGACGGGTCATGGCTCGAAGGGGCTGGCCTCTTCCCCCACGAGACGTTCGCCGGCGAGACGCGCATGATCGGAGACGTCCTGCTCGAGAGCACGCTCGCCGAAGCGCCCGGGAGGACGATCGCCGGCTTCGAGAACCACGCCGGGCGGACGGTGCTCGACCCCGCCGCGGAGCCGCTCGGTCGCGTCGTCGCGGGCTACGGGAACGACGGCACCTCGGGCTTCGAGGGAGCCCGCGTCGGCCGTGCGCTCGGCACGTACCTCCACGGGCCTCTGCTCCCCCGCAACCCGTGGCTCGCCGATCTGCTTCTCTCGTGGGCGCTCTCCCACGCGACTGGGTACGATCCCGAGCCGCTCGCCCCGCTTCCCGACGAGCTCGAGACCGCCGCGCACGCGGTCGCCGCCGAGCGGGCGCGAAGCCGCGGCGGGCGACCCGCCTGAGCTGCTACTCGGCCCAGCGGGCGCCGAGATAGACGCACGCGTCACCGGGCTGCCACAGGGCCAGGAAGCGGGCGATCGGCGGATGCAACGCGATGCCGTCGAGCTCGTCCGGCGAGAAGAGCCGATGCCCCCGAACAGCCTCGTCGCTCGACACGACACCCTCGAGCGACCCGTCGAGCTCGCCGGCGAAGACGACGTGGACGACGTGCTTCGACCACAGGCTGCGCTCAGGCGAGATCGACTCGATGATCGCGATCGGCCCTTCGACCGGAAGCTCGTCGCGATCGCCCACGAGGCCAGTCTCCTCGGCGAGCTCGCGCTGCAGCGCATCGACCAGGGTCTCGCCGCTCGAGACGCCGCCGCCGGGGAGCAGCCAGTGCTCGCGCCCGCGCTTCTCGTGCCGGATCAGGAGGATCGATCCACGCCAGTGGAGGAGCGCCGAGACGCGGATCCGGGGCTCGGGACGCATGCCCGCCTAGCTCCCAGAGGAGCCGAGCCCTCCGGCCCCTCGATCGCTGTCGGGGAGCTCGTCCACCTCGACGAGCTCGATCCGCGGCAGCTCGACGACGACGAGCTGGGCGATGCGCATCCCGGGCTCGACGACAAACGTCTCCTCGAGGTCGGTGTTGTGCAGGATCACCCTGATCTCACCCCGGTAGCCCTCGTCGATCAGGCCGGGAGCGTTCACCTTCCCGAGGCCGTGTCGGGCGGCCAGGCCGGAGCGCGGCACGACGAGGCCCGCATGACCAGGCGGCAGCGCGACCGCGATCCCGGTGCCCACGACGGCTCGTGCGCCGGGCGTCAGCTCGACGCGCTCACAGGCAGCGAGATCGAAGCCGGCATCGCCCGGGTATGCCTGCGTCGGCACGACCGCGTCCGGCCGGAGCCGCTTGACGGCGAGCTCGGTCGCCGTGGTCGTCCGGCTCACGACGCCTGCTGCTCCTCGATCCCCGCCACGAGGTACGGGGCAAAGCGGCGCACCTCGCGGTGCGGAAGGCGCGCGCGGACGACGACGCCCTCGTCGGTGTCTGTCCGCTCGTCGATCGGCGCCCCGAGCGCGTAGAGGTCGGAGAGCACGCGCCCCTCGTCGTAGGGCACGAGCAGCCGCACCTCGTCGAACCGGTCGGCGAAGCGCTCGGCTATACGCGCCTTCAACTCGTCGATCCCCTCCCCCGTCGCGGCGGAGATCTCGAGCGCGCCGGGGAAACGATTGGCAACCCTGCGGCGGTCACGCAGGCCGAGGCGGTCGACCTTGTTCACGACGAGCTCGACCGGGATCTCGCCGGCGCCGATCTCCGCGAGCACGGTCTCGACGGAGTGGATCTGCTCGGCAAGGACCTCCTCCGGAAGCGCGCCGTCGACGACGTGGAGCACGAGGTCGGCAACGAGGGTCTCCTCGAGCGTCGAGGCGAATCCCTCCACGAGCTGCGTCGGCAACCGGCGGATGAAGCCAACGGTGTCCGTGACGAGATACCGCTTGCCCAGATGCTCGAAGGTGCGCGTCGTCGGGTCGAGCGTCTCGAAGAGGCGGTTCTCGACCGAGACCTCCGCGCCTGTGAGAGCGTTCAGGAGGGTCGACTTGCCGACATTCGTGTAGCCGGCGAGGGCGACGGTAGGCGTTTCCGAGCGGGTTCGCTCCTTGCGGCGCGTCGCACGGTGGGCACCGACCTCGCGCAGCCGTCGCCGTAGCAGGGTGATGCGCCGATTCGCCATCCGCCGGTCGCTCTCGAGCTGCGACTCGCCGGGGCCGCGCGTGCCGACGCCGCCGCCCAGCCGCTCCAGGTGCTTCCACATGCCACGCATCCGCGGGAGGTTGTATTCGAGCTGCGCCAGCTCGACCTGGAGCTTTCCCTCGGCCGACGTCGCTTGCTGCGCGAAGATGTCGAGGATCAGCTGGGTACGGTCGACGACCCGGGCCGAGAGCGCGTCCTCGAGCGCCCGTTGCTGGACCGGGTCGAGCTCGCCGTCGACGAGCAACACCTCCGCGTCGTGATCCGCGTACGCAGCCTTCAGCTCCTCGAGCTTGCCCTTCCCGACGTAGCGACGCGGATCGGGGCGCATGCGGCGCTGGATCGTCTCCGCGATCGGCTCCACACCCGCGGTGCGTGCCAGCTCGCGCAGCTCGCCGAGCTCGCTCTCGGCATCGGTGCCCTTCGGCAGCACGGCGAGCAGCAACCCGCGCTCTGGCTCCGGGCCGACCCGGAGCTCGGGCTCGCGTGCCGTCATCGGCCGAAGTATGGCGGCGGTAGGCTCGCCGCGTGGGCCTGCTCGCCGACCGACTCGCGAAGCGTACGCTCGAGCTCGTCGACATCCCCTCGGAGAGCCGCCACGAGGCCGCGATCCGGGACCGCGTCCGCGCCGCCGTCTCCGCGCCGTTCGACGAGGTCTACGCCGGTGACGAGGCATTCCTGTGGGCACGGGAGCGGCGCCCGGATGCCCCGCTACTCGTGCTGGCAGGGCACTACGACACGGTTCCCGCGCAGGACAACATCCCGGGGCGGCTCGAGGACGGCTGGGTCGTCGGCTGCGGCGCGAGCGACATGAAGGGCGGCGTCGCCGTCGCGCTCGAGCTGGTATCCGAGCTTGCCCGCTCGCAGCCCGGCCCGGTGGACGTCGCGCTGCTCCTCTTCGGCCGCGAGGAGCTGCCACCGAGCTTCAATCCGCTTCCCGCGCTCTTCGACGGCTGTCCGCCCGTTCACGAAGCCGGCCTGGCGGTGCTCCTCGAGCCGACCGACCTCGAGATCCAGGCTGGGTGCGTCGGGAACATCACGGCACGTGTCACGTTTCACGGGCGGAGCGGTCATTCCGCGCGGCCATGGCTCGCCGACAACGCGATCCACCGCGCGATCGAGGGCCTTGCGCGCGTGACCACGCACGAGCGGCGCGAGGCCGTCGTCGCCGGCCTGCCGTTCTTCGAGGTCGTGTCGGTGACCCGGCTCGAGGCGGGAGTCGCCGACAACGTCGTGCCGGGGTCGGCGGTCGCCACGCTCAATCTCCGCTATCCCCCGGACCGCACGCCGGACGAAGCGGAAGAGCTCCTGGGAACGCTCGTGCCGACGGATGCGACGGTCGAGATCGTCGGCAACTCGCCGCCCGGGGACGTCTCGGCCGACGCGCCGCTCGCACGATCCCTGCAAGCGGCCGGGGACTTTCCCGTTGCGCCGAAGCAGGCATGGACGAACGTCGCGGACTTCACGTCGCGCAACATCCCAGCCGTCAACTTCGGCCCGGGGGCGACACGGTACGCGCACACCGTCGACGAGCGCGTCGAGATCGCCGCGCTCGTCCGAGCCTACGAGGCACTCCACCGGGTCGTGCTCGGCTAGATGGTCTAGATCGTCTACCGTCCGGTGGTGCCGCTCTCCCCCGTCTACCGCGCGACCGCGACCTACCCGTTCGTCCGCCTCAACGAGGCAGCCGCGGAGCGCCGTGCGCAGGGTCTCGAGGTGATCGACCTCGGGATGGGAGACCCGCGCGAGCCCACCGACCCCGCGATCCTGCAGGCGCTGCGCGACGGGGTACGCGAGCGGATGGGGTACCCGGCCGCCGCCGGGCTGCCGGAGCTTCGCGAGGCAGTGGCGGCATGGATCGGCCGCCGCTTCGGCGTCTCGCTCGACCCGGAGCGGCACGTGATCCCGACGCTCGGTTCCAAGGAGGCGATCTATTCCTTCGCCCAGGTCGTGCTCGACGTGCCGGGTGGACGTGACACCGTGGTCGTGACCGAGCCTGGGTACCCGGTGCCCGGTCGCGGGGCGGCGTTCGCCGGCGCGCGCGTGCTCGAGCTGCCGCTTCGCGAGGGCCACGGCTTCCTGCCCGCGCTCGACGACGTGCCGGGTGACGACTGGGATCGCGCGGCTCTCGTCTGGCTCAACTCGCCGAACAACCCGACCGGAGCGGTGGCCCCACTCTCCTTTCTCGAGCGGCTCGCGTCGCTCGCGCGCGAGCACGGCTTCGTCTTCGCCTCGGACGAGGCGTACTCGGAGCTCTGGTTCGACGAGCCGCCGCCGTCCGCGCTGCAGCTCGAGGATCTCACGAACGTCGTGGCGTTCAACACGCTCTCGAAGCGATCGTCGATGACCGGCTTCCGGAGCGGCTTCGTCGCAGGAGACCCGGAGCTCGTGGACGCCCTACGCCGCTTCCGTCCGAACGTCGGGACGGCGCCGCAGGAGTTCGTCCAGCGGGCGTCCGTCGTCGCCTGGGCCAACGAAGCGCACGTCGAGCGCGCGCGCGAGGCGTACAGACGCAAGCGTGAGTTGCTCCTGGACACTCTTCGAGCCAAGGGCCTGCGTGATGCGGGTGGCTCGGCGACGATGTACCTCTGGATCGCCGTGCCCGACGGCGAGACGTCGGAGCGACACGCCGCGCGGCTACTCGAGCGCGGCGTGCTCGTCACACCGGGCTCATACCTCGGCCCCGCGGGCGAGGGCTACGTGCGCTACGCGCTCGTCGCGACCGAAGGCGAGTGCGCCAGAGCCGCCGAGATCCTGGAGGAGGTGCTGTGACCGATCTGCGCGAGGCGATCGACGATCTTTGGGAGCGCGACGCGCTCGACCCCGAGCCGATCGAAGAGGCGATCGCGTTGCTCGATCGCGGCGAGCTTCGCGTCGCCGAGCCGGGTGGCGACGGCTGGATCGTGAACGAGTGGGCGAAGAAGGCGATTCTCCTCTACTTCCGCCTGCGGAAGGTCGAGCCGATGGATGTCGGCGGGATCGGGTACCTCGACAAGATCCCGATCAAGCGCGTCGACCCCGCGCTCGGCGTGCGCGTCGTTCCGCCCGGCGTGGCGCGGTACGGCTCGTTTCTCTCGCCAGGGGTCGTCTTGATGCCCGGCTACGTCAACATCGGTGCCTGGGTCGGCCCGCGGACGATGGTGGACACGTGGGCCACGGTCGGGTCCTGCGCGCAGATCGGCGCCGACGTCCACCTCGCCGGCGGGGTTGGCATCGGCGGCGTGCTCGAGCCTCCGCAGGCTGCCCCGGTGATCGTCGAGGACGGCGCGTTCCTCGGTTCGCGCTGCATCGTCACCGAGGGCGTCCGGATCGGTGAAGGCGCCGTTCTCTCGGCGAACGTCTCTCTGACGGCGTCCGTCCCGGTCATCGACGTCACCGGCGCCAAGCCTGTCGAATACCGCGGGGAGGTGCCGCCGCGGGCGGTCGTCGTGCCAGGCACACGTCCGAAGCATTTCCCCGCAGGGACCTACCAGCTCTCGTGTGCGCTCATCGTCGGCTGGCGCGAGGAGTCGCACGACCTGCGCCTCAGCCTGAACGACGTGCTGCGCGAGTTCGAGCTCGCGGTCTGACCGTCACAGGTCGGTGGTGCCGGCGCAGATCTGCTCGGCAGGTCCCTCCAGCGTCGCCTCCCCACCGGCGATCATGACGAGCAGCTCGCCGCCCGGCATCGCCACGCGCACCGGGCTCGAGCACCAGCCACGCGCCACAGCTGCAGCCGCGACCGCCACGGCCGACGAGCCGGATGCGGAAGTCTCCCCCGCGCCTCGCTCCCACACGAGCACGGAGACGGTGTCCGGCGCCTCGGGCGTCGCGAGCTGCACGTTCGTTCGCTGCGGAAAGCGCGGGTGCGTCTCGATGGCCGGGCCGAGACGCAACAGGTCGTCGCGCGAGCGTACTTCGCGTCGAACGACCGCATGCGGGTTCCCGACGTCGACGGGAACGATGCCGAGCCGCTCCCCCGCGACGTCGAGTACCTCGTCGTCGCCGACCGAGACGGTGCCGATGTCCTGGCGGACGAGGTCATCGCGCGATCCCGGTACGGCGCGCACGAGCTTGCTCTCGGTCTCGATCTCGACCTCGTGCAGGCCGCTTTCGCGGAGGAGCCAGGCTGCGGCGATGCGGGTGCCGTTGCCGGACAGCTCGGCGGTCGAGCCATCGGGGTTCCAGATGCGAACCGCCGCGCGACCGGCGTTCCGCCCGGTCACCTCCAGCAGACCGTCACTGCCGATTCCGGTGTCGACGTCGCAGAGCCGACGGACGCGTGCCGGCGCCAGATGGCCTGCGTCGGGCTGCTCCACGAGGAGGTAGGCGTTCCCGAGTGCGTGCCACTTCTCGAACCGCATCGAGAAGGAGGCTAGACGAGCGTGAGCCGGATGATCTCGTCCGCGAGGTCATCCGGCGCTTTCGTGCCGTCGAGGAGGACGAGATCGGGGATTCGCCGCATCCACTTCCGCTGGTAGGCGGCAAAACGTCGGGTGCGTGCGACGATCGGCTCGAAGGCATCGGCCCCGAGCTCGGCGATCTCGGCGAGCCCGAGTGTCTTCTCCGCGGTGATCGACACGGGGCCTGCGAGCGCCTCGCGCACCTCGTCGACGACCCCGCGGGCGAACATCGCCTCTGTCCGCTCCCGGATCCGCCGCTCCAAGACGTCCGGAGCGACGTCGAGGCCCACGATCAGGGTCGGCCGGCGCGTCGCCCCCTCCCAGAGCCGGTTGCGACGCGTGACCAGCGATCTCCCTTCCTCCGCCAGCTCGAGCGCCCGGACGAGGCGCTTGCGATCGTGGGGATGGACGACCTCGGCCGCAGCCAGATCCAGCTCTGCAAGCCGCCGATGCGCAGCGTCCCGGTCGTGGTCCACCTCGCGCGCGACCCGCGC
>DASUZN010000044.1:0-2956 GCA_036376855.1 Gaiella sp.
ATCTCGACGCGAACCTGCAGGCGCACGGTCTCGTCGGTGTAGCCGTCCGTGTCGACCGAGCCCTCCGCCTCGTAGACGCCGTGCGGGAGCGCAGCCAGCTCGGCCCGCGTTCGCCGCTCGGTGTACTCGAGCAGCTCGGCCATCGCCGCGCGTACCGTCGCGAGCCCGTGGCGGCCGACGAGCGACTGGATGCGACGGGTGCCTGTCGCGTTCGCGGCGATCTGCGCGCGGAAGTCGCCCGCCGTCTCGCCCGTCGAGCGGATCTGCGCGAGCACGAGGCGGAACACGTCGTCCACGATCCGGCCGGCTGCGACCAGCTTGACCGGCGGGATGATCACGCCTTCCTGGAACACCTCCCGGAAGGCGCCGATCGAGGCCGGCGCCCCGCCGCCGACGTCCACGTGGTGCGCCAGGTTTGCGACGTACCCGAGCAGCTCGCCCTCGTGCCACACCGGCGAGATCAGCGACACGTCGTTCAGGTGCACGCCGCTCGGGTACGGGTCGTTCGTGACGAGCATGTCGCCGGGCGCGAGCTTCTCCGGTCCGTACTCGAGTACCGCCTTCGGTACCTGCTCGACCATCGAGCCGAGATGGACGGGCTGGGCGAAGCCCTGGGCGACCGCCCGGAGGTCGGCGTCGAAGAACGCACAGGAGAAGTCCGAGCGCGTCTTGATGTTCGTCGAGTACGCGCTCCGCTTGAGCGCGAGCGCCATCTCGTCCGTCGCAGCGACCAGCGCATTTCTGATCACCTCGAACGTGACGGGTTCTACGGCGCCCATCCGTACACCTCCCGGGCGCGCTCGGCGCTCACCTTGCCCTCGCGCACGTCCGTCTCGACGAGCGCGGGGTCGCGGTCGGCGGGTCGGCCGTAGCCGCCCCCGCCGCAGGTGCGGATCGAGATCACGTCGCCGGGCTGTACCTCGAGCGTCGTCTTCGCGCCCAGGATCGTCTCGACACCCTCCCGGACGAGGACGTACGCCGCGCGTTCGCCGGAGAGCCCGCCGTCGAATCCCCACGGCCCGCAGCGGGTGCGGTCGGCGAGGACGGTGAACGTCGTCGGGCCGTCGAAGCGAAAGTCCTTGCGGAGCCCGAGCCCGCCGCGGAAGCGTCCCGCCCCGCCCGAGTCCTCGATCAGCGAGAGCCGGTCGATCCGCACGGGGTAGTTCAGCTCGGTCTCCTCGACCGGCGCGTTCTCCGTGTTCTGGCCGTGCGTCTGCACGGCGTCCGGGCCGTCGCTCGCGAACCGCCCGCCGTAGCCGCCGGCGAACGTCTCCAGAAAGCAGCCGTACTCGCCGGTCGCCGCGTCGACCCCGCCGAACCCCGCGTGGCACATCATCGCCTTCGTCCCCGCGGGCAGCCGCCCGGGCAGCGCCTCCAGCAGCGCCCGGAACATGACGTCGACGAGGCGGGTGTTGGTCTCCCAGCCTCCGACGACCGGCGCCGGCCAGGTGCAGTTGGTCACAGTGCCGGCCGGCGCGTGCAGCGAGACGAGCCGGTAGAAGCCGTCGTTGACGGGAAGGTCGGGGTCGACGAGGCACTTGAGCGCGTAGGCGCAGGCCGAGAACGTCTGTGCGTACGTCGAGTTCACCGGCGCCCGCCGCTGCGGGTCGGAGCCGGTGGTATCGAATCGCACGCCGTCGGGGCCGATCTCCACCCGGGCGCGAAGCCGCACCGGCTCGTCCGTGTACCCGTCGTCGTCGATCTGCCCCTCCGCCTCGTACACGCCGTGCGGGAGCGCCGCGAGCTCGGCCCGCGCGCGCCGCTCCGTGTAGTCGAGGAGCTCGGCCATCGCCGCGCGCAGCGTCTCGTGCCCGTAGCGCGCAGCGACGTCCTGCAGCCTGCGCCCGCCGGTCACGTTGGCGGCGATCTGCGCACGGAAGTCCCCGGCGGTCTCGCGCTTGGAGCGGATCTGGGAGAGCAGGAGCCGGAACACGTCCTCGACGAGCTCACCCTGCTCGACGAGCCGCACCGGCGGGATGATCACGCCTTCCTGGAACACCTCGCGGAAGGCGCCGATCGACGCCGGCGCGCCGCCGCCGACGTCCACGTGGTGCGCCAGGTTTGCGACGTACCCGAGCAGCTCGCCCTCGTGCCACACGGGCGAGATCAGCGAGACGTCGTTCAGGTGCACACCGCTCGGAAAGGGCTCGTTCGTGACGAGCACGTCGCCCGGCCCGAGACGGTCCGGCCCGTAGTCCCGCACCGCGCGCGGCACCTGCTCGACCATCGAGCCGAGGTGGACGGGCTGGTTGAAGCCCTGCGCGACCGCGCGCAGCTCGGCGTCGAACACGGCGCACGAGAAGTCCGAGCGCGTCTTGATGTTCGTCGAGTACGCGCTCCGCTTGAGCGCGAGCGCCATCTCGTCCGTCGCCGCGACCAGCGCGTTCCTGATCACCTCGAACGTGACGGGGTCGATCACGTCACCTTCCCGTCGGCGCGGTCGGCCGCGCGCCGGCCGGGCTCCCTGAGCGCAGGATCACCCCAACCGCCCCCGCCGGCCGTGCGGTGGACGAAGACGTCGCCCGCCTGGATCGTCGTCGAGAACATCGACGGCAGCACCTCCTCCGTGCCGTCGGCGCGGATCAGGAGGTTCGACGAGAGCGCCCCGGGCTCACCCCCGTGGAGGCCGTAAGGCGGGTGCGCCGCCCGGTCGGAGCGAACGATCAGCGACGTGTCCGGTGTCAGACACCGCCAGACGCGCTCGACCGCGAGCCCGCCCCGGTGCCGACCGTCCCCGCCCGAGCCCGGAACGAGCCCGTACCGCTCGATCCGGATCGGGAACTCCGACTCCGCGACCTCAACGGGGATGTTGGCTGCGAGGCTCGCGGGGTTCGTGAGCCCGTCGTTGCCGTCGTCGCGCGGCGTCCCGCCCCAGGTGCCGACGACGAGCTCGTAGAAGACGAACCGCGAGCCGTCCGGCCGCTCGGCACCGAAGACCGCAAGCGTGTTGCCGCCC
>DASUZN010000045.1:0-3738 GCA_036376855.1 Gaiella sp.
CGTGGTCGGGCTCGCGCAGGTGCTGGTGGCGGTCGTCACGGCGCTGCTCGTGCTCGCGATCGGGACGCATCTCGCGTCCGTGCGAACCGGCGTGCTGGCGGCGCTCGTCGCGACGCTGCACCCGTACCTCGTCTGGCACGACATCCACGTCAACCGTGAGATCCTGGACGGGCTGCTCGCGGCGGCCATCGTCCTGCTCGCGCTGCTCGCGTACGAGCGCCGCTCGCTGCCGGTCGCGCTCGGGCTCGGCGCGGTGACCGGTCTCGCGATCCTCTCCAACGCCCGCCTGCTGCTGTTGCCGCTCGTCCTCGCGCCGTACGTCGCATGGCGCGTCCGGCCGGTGGGCCGCGCGCTCGGCGCGGCGGCGCTCGTGGTCGTCGGCGCCGCCCTCGTGACCGCCCCGTGGGTCGTCCGGAACAAGGTCGTGATCGGCTGCGCGACGATCACGACGGACACGCGTGCGCTCTGGAAGGCGAACAACCCCGCCACGCACGACGTGCTCGCGCGTGGTGGCTGGATCGACGACGTGCCCGACCTGCCGAACGTGCCGCCGTGGCCTGAGAAGGCCGCCGGCATCTCGGTCGCGGCGGCGAAGGCGGTGGACGAGTGCGCGCAGTCGTCGTTCTACCGCGACGAGGTCCTCGACTTCTGGCGCGACCACCCCGGTGAGAAGGCGCGGCTCGCCGTGCAGGCCGTCGGGATGCTCTGGTCGCCGTTCCTCAGCGTGACGGCCGACGACAAGGCCCAGCAGGGGACCTCCGACCTGGCTCAGCGGACGGTCGAGCCCGCCTTCGTGCTCCTGCTCTACGCCTTCGCGCTGTGGGGTGCGTTCCTCGCACCGCGCCGGTTCGTCGTGCTCGCCGCACTGCTGCTCGGGTTCAACACGCTCATGGCGATGGTGTTCGCCGGGACGGTGCGCTACCGCGCGCCGTGGGACTTCGTGCTCGCGCTGCTCGCGGCGTTCGCGCTCGAGCGCGCCTGGGAGCTCCTCCGGAAGCGCCGCTCGGCAGCAGCAGCCAGCGCGGCCCCGTAGAGCGCCGCGATCCGCTCGGTGCAGCGCTCCTGCGAGAACTCCGCGAGCGCCCGCGCCCGCCCCGCCGCGCCCATCTCCGCGGCGCGGGCAGGGTCGCCGGCGAGCTCTGCGATTGCCGCGGCGAGGGCCTCGACGTCGCCCGGCGGCACGAGCGTCCCGGTGCGGCCGTCGTCGACGATCTCGGGCAGCCCGCCGACGTCGCTCGCGATCACCGGACGGCCGCGCTCCATCGCTTCGAGGGCGACCATCCCGAAGCCCTCACCGAACGAGGGAACGACGACGACCTCGGCGCGCTCGAGCACGGGGCCGGCCGGCGCGACGCGGCCGAGGAACGTCACCGTCTCGTCGAGCCCGAGTCGTGCGGTCGTCGCGCGGAGCTCCGGCTCGAGCTCCCCGTCGCCCGCGATCTCGAGCGTCAGTCCGGGAAGCTGCTCGCGCGCCCGTGCGACGGCGCGGAGCAGCGCGTCGTGACCCTTGATCGGGATCAGGCGACCGACGATCGCGAGCCGCGGCGCGCAGGGGAGCGGCGGCGGCTCCGGCCCCGCCTCGATGCCGTAGTGGACGACCTCGAAGCTCGCCGCGTCGAAGCCCTCGCTCTCGGCGAGGTAGCGCGCCAGCCCCGCCGAGATCGCGATGTGCACGTCCGCGAGCGCGGCGATCGTCCGATCGGCTGTCGCGAATGCCTTCCCGTCACGGAACGCGTTGAAGCCGTGCTTCGTCGAGACGAGCGCGGGCACGCGTGCGAGACGGCCCGCGGGCAGCCCGTGGAAGTCGGCGTGGACGAGGTGGGTATGGAGGACGTGGGGCCGGTCGCGGCGCACGCGCTGCAGGATGCGCGAGAGCACGCGCGGGTCGAACGCACGCGAGAGGCGCACACGCTCGACAGGCACGCCGTCGGCCTCGAGCCGCGCCGCGAACTCCTCGGCTCCGGGCTCGTCCTCGTGGAGCATCACGACGGCGACGTCGAAGCCCCGTTCTCGCAGTGCCGGCAGGAGCAGCAGAAGATGGTTCTCGGCACCCGAGATTCCCGCGACCTTGACGACGTGGAGGACGTGTGCGCTCATCGCGCGAGCGCCACGACGCGGTCGGCCCACACGCCGACCGAATGCTCGCGCAGCACGACCTCGCGCAGCCCACGACCGGCCGCGTTCCGGTCGATCCCCGCAAGCCGGCGGATCGCCGCGACGAGCCCCTCGACATCGCCGTGCGCGAACCGCAGCTCGTCCGGCAGCAGCGAATCGAAAGCGGGGTTCGAGGCGATCACGGGCAGACAGGTCGCCGCGGCCTCGTACACGACCTTGTCGGTCGCCCCCGGGCGCATGTCGTTGACGAGCGCGTCGACCTGCGCGTAGAGCTCGGGCACGGCGTGGCGCGGGGTCGGGCCGCGAACGTCCACCCGATCGAGCATGCCCTGCTCGAGCACGAACCGCTCGAGCGCGATGCGATACATGCGCTCCTCCTCCGTGACGGACGGGCCGACCACGCGGAGTGCCACGTCCGGGACCTCGGCGACCGCGCGCAGGACCGTGTCGAGCCCTTTCGCGGGGGACGTCCGGCCGAGCGCGAGCAGCGTCAGGGGGCTGCGCTCCGGCCGCTCGACGCACCGAAAGCCGGAGACGTCGATGCCGTGTCCGATCGCGACCAGCTTCCGGGAGCGGAGCGGAAACGTGCGCTCGTCGACGCTCAGCACCCTGGTCGAGACACGCTCCGCGGCCCATAGCAGCCGGCTCTTGCGCCAGTGCGTGAACCAGAGGAAGACGTCCACGCCGAGCGGGCGCGCGAGCGGCGCGGCGAGGACCGCGTAGATCGGGCACATGTGAGCGAGCACGGCCGCCGGCCGGGGCCGGCGGGCGAGCTCCCGGGCGAGCGCGGTCTCGAAGCGCAAGCCGCGGCCTGCCCGACGCGAGGCGCGGAACGGCCTGACGGTGCAGTTCTCCGGAAGCGCGCCGTCGACCGCGCTGTCCGCGAGGACGACGAGCTCGTCGACCCGGGCCGCGAGCGCCCGGAGCTTGTCGACCGTCGCGCCGAGCACGGGGCTTGCCGGATCGACCTGCTGCGTGACGACCACGAGCCTCATCCGCGCCTGGCCTCCACGGCGCGACCGACGAGCTCGACGACGCGGTCGGCGTACTCGTCTGCCGTATACGTCCACTCGGCCGAGAGTGCGCGGCCGCCGGCGCCGAAGCGCTCCGTCAGCGCGCGATCGGAAAGGAGCCGCACGAGGGCGTCGGCGATCTCGGCGGGGTCGTCGGGGTCGACGAGAAGCCCCGTCTCTCCGTCCCGGACGACGTCCGGGATGCCGCCGGCCCGGGCGCCGACGACGGCGCGCCCGCGGCAGAGCGCCTCGAGGACCACCCGCGGCGTCCCCTCGGAGCGCGAGGCGAGAAGGAGGAGCCAGGCGTCGTCGAACGCCTTCACGACGTCCGCCGTCTCGAGTCGCGACTCCCACGTGACCTGTCCCGCGAGATCGCGGACGAGCGCCTCGGCGACGTCGCGGTGACGCCCGTCGCCGACCATGCGCAGGCGCGCGTCGGGGACGCGAGGGGCGGCAAGCCGCCAGGCGTCCGCGACCGCATGGATGTTCTTGTAGCGCTCGAGCACGCCGACGAAGAGCGCGACGGGCCGCTCGGGCAGCGGCGCCACGGGAGGCTCGGAGAAGGCGGTGAGCTCGGTGTAGGTCGTGAACACCCCGGCCGGCTCGACCC